>DAHXJB010000304.1:0-11422 GCA_027372455.1 Chloroflexota bacterium
GGGTGTCGGCCATCTTCACGCCTGCCGACTCCAGCACATGTACCTTGTCCATTGGCAACCCCGCCCCCTCCGAGGTGATCGCCCCAGCATGCCCCATCCGTTTCTCGGCTGGTGCCGTCTTCCCACTGATGAAGGCTATCACCGGCTTGCTCATCTCAGCGATGAAGCGGCTGGCATTCTCTTCCTGGCTTCCCCCCAACTCTCCGATCATCACGACCGCCCTGGTCTCTGGGTCCTGCTCGAACAGTCTCAGGTACTCGACCAGATTGGTCCCGATCACCGGATCACCCCCGATGCCGACACAGCTGCTCTGCCCGATCCCGGCCTCGCCCATCAGTTTCGTCACCTCAAAACAGAGGGTGCCGCTGCGAGACACCACGCCGACCGAACCGGGCATGGCGCAGGAGGGAGGATACATCCCCAGACTCGTCTGGCCAGGAGTGATTATCCCGGGGCAGTTGGGACCTATCACCCAGGTCCCGTACTGCGTTGCCAACGCACGGATTTTCATGGCGTCGTGCACCGGCACCCCCTCGGTGATAACCACCACCAGGGGGATGTCGGCCTCGATCGCCTCGACCGCTGCATCCAAAGTGTAGGGCGCCGGCACGTAGATCACCGAAGCATCGAATGGGTGCTCCGCTCTGGCCTCGGCCACCGTGTCGTAGATAGGGACGCCCAACACCTGCTGGCCCCCCTTCCCAGGCGTCACTCCAGCCACAATCCTGGTACCATAATCCAGCATCAACTTCGTCTGGATCTGCCCAAAGCGACCGGTGGCACCCTGCACCAGAACCCTGGTGCTAGAATCAACTAGGATGGACACGTTGGCCTCCAATATCTATACGGGACTGAGGACTGAGGACTCAGCCCCCGGCCCTTTTACCTCAGTCCTTTCTACTCAGCCCTCAGTCCTTTCTACTCAGCCCTGTCGCAGCGGCGGCGGCCGCCCGGGTAGCCTCTTGGATCGACGGAAAGACCCGGATCCCCGCTGAGCGGAGCATCTCCTCCCCCACTTCGGCCCGCGTTCCGTGAACCACGGCGAAGATAGGGACCCTCGGCGCCCGCTCTGCCACGGCATCCAGCACACCGCCCGCCGCGTCCTCCGGCAGCGATATCGACAGGCTGAAGGCCAGAAGTATCGACTTGACCCTGGGATCTTGCTCCGCCTTCCTCATCACCAGGCTGAGGGCATCCCGAGCTTTGGTTCGGCTGGCCCCACCGCCGGTATCCAGAAAGTTGGCCGGTTGAGCCCCATAGTGGCGCACCAGGTCCAGCAGGGAGAGCACCAGCCCGGCCCCGTTCCCCATGATCGCCACATCCCCTTCCAGGTCCACGTAGCTCACCTTCTTCTCCCGACCTTCCCGCTCCAAAGGGGTCATCTCCGCCTCTACCCTGCGCCCCCTCAGAAACGGTTGGCGAAAAGCGGCATCGTCGTCCAGGATCACCTTGGCATCGGCAGCATACAAACGCCCGTCGGTAGTGGCGACCAGGGGATTAACCTCCAGCAGGTGAGCGTCGATCCGGCAGAAGGCGGCGTAAAGCCCCTGCAGAAAACCGGCGAAGGAGCTTGCCGCTTCCCCGACCAGGCCGGCCTCCTTCGCTACCCCGAGTGCCTCGTAGGCCTTGAGCCCCTTCAGTAGATCAACGGACCGGCGAACCACAGCTGCCGGTCGCGTTCGAGCTACCTCCTCGATCTCAATTCCACCTTCGGCACACGCCAGGATCAGCGGGGCTCCCGACAGTCGATCCACCGAGATGCTAGCGTACATCTCCCTGGCGATCTCCAGCCGCTCCTCCACCAGGACCTTGCGAACCCGTTGACCCGCCAGGTTAGATTCCAGGATCGCTTGGGCCAACGTGGAAGCCTCCTTACGGCTGGAGGCGAACCGAACCAGACCAGCCTTTCCACGGCCTCCCACCAGCAGCTGTGCTTTGATGACCAGTGAGTTGCCGATCGAGGCGGCCACAACCGCTGCCTCCTCGGGACTGGTAGCCACATGCCCCCGCGGCACCGCTATTCCATTCTCCTGGAGAAGCTGCTTGCCCTCGAATTCGTACAGTCTCATCCGCGAGCCCCCGTCAGACTTAGAAGCGACCACCCTGACGCCACACTACCATGCCCGCTACCTGCCAGGCAGGGACTGACTACAGGGCGTTCGCCAGCTTGGCACCCTCCTGGAAACCCTCCTTCAGGGCAGCCAGGTTTAGATCCACCGTCTTCTTGGGGACCGTCCCCTTAACCGCTCCCTCGAGAGCATCGTAGCTCACGAGACCGGTGATGGCGGACAACGCTCCCAGCATCACCAGGTTCGCCACTATCTTCTTCCCCAGCCGAAACTCCGCTATGTCGGTCATCGGCAGGGGATAGAGATGGGATATCCCTTCAGGGATTTTGGTCACCAGGCTGCTATCCACCAGCACCGCCGCCCTCTTCTGGTCGACATCGTTGATGTAGCGGTCCAGAGCCGGCTGGCTCATCGCCACCAGCACATCCGGGTCCATCGGCTTGATGTAGTCGATCTCCTCATCGCTGATTACCACCTCCGCTCGACAGGCCCCGCCCCTGGACTCCGGTCCATAGCTCTGCGTCTGGGCGACCTCCTTGCCTTCATGGAGGCCCGCAGCCACCGCCAGGATCAGACCGGACAGGATTACTCCTTGCCCGCCAAAGCCGGCGATCCTCATCTCACTTCTCACGGTTACCCTCCACCACAATGGCAAAGTCGGGGCAGATCACCTCGCACAGGAGACACTTCGTACACGCTTCGGCCTTGGTCGCAACCGGCACCAGGAACCCCGCCGAGCCGCGCTCCGCGGACGCCACCAATACATCCTTGGGGCAGTTGGCGATGCACAGGTTGCAGCCCTTGCAGAATTTCTTGTCGACGCTGATCGTTATCATTCTCCACTCCGGCCATCGGTAGCTTCTGGGTTCCCCGTTCCATGTTCTGGGATGTCCGCGCCCAGAACTCAGAACCCAGCACTCAGCACTAATTGGATGCCAGCTTCGCCTCATCAGAGAGCCCTTCGCGTCCGGCGGACATCAGGGCGTAGACCTCGTCGGTCAGTTCGGCCTTTCCCTCCACCTGGTGCAGCCTGCCGACCACCACCTTGCCCGCCAATTCCTCGGCGCTCATCTTCTCCGCTCTCGACCTGCTAACCGCCATCTCCTTCAAGCGGTTGAAGGACTCCACCGGATCGGCACTGCCGTAGATCAGCCTTCCCGATTGAGTTGGACATTGGGATAGGATCTCGATAAACGCGAAACCCTTGTGATTGATCGCTTCCTTGAAGGCCGTTGTGATCTGCCGCGGATGAGCCGTGGTCCAGCGGGCCACGTAGGTCGCGCCCGCCGCCTTGGCCACCTCACAGGCATCGAAGGGGAACTCGGCGTTCCCTACCGGGGTCGTTTTGGTCGTGGCATGGTGGGGCGTGGTAGGCGCCGTCTGCCCACCCGTCATGCCATAGATGGCGTTGTTCACCATCACGACAGTGATGTCCACATTGCGCCTGGCAGCGTGGATCAGATGGTTCCCCCCTATACCCATGCAATCACCGTCCCCGGCGAACACCATCACCTTTCGCTCGGGTTTTGTCAGCTTCAGCGCCGTCGCTATCGGTATGGCACGCCCGTGCATTGTGTGAATCACGTCGGCATTCATGTACACGGGGATCCAGGCACAACAGCCGATCCCGCTGGCATAAGCCATCTCCTCGGCAATGCCCAGGTCGTCGATGGCCCTCATCAGGGCGGAGAGGATAGTCCCGTCGCCGCATCCCTGGCAGAAGAACAGCGGCAGGGCGCTCTTGCGCAGATACTTCTCAGCTATGGGATGCATCGACGTACCCCCCTTCTATCGCCGCCAGGATTTCCGCGGGCGTGTGGAGCACCCCGCCCAGCTTCGGCAGCGCCACCACATCCGCCTTCCCGTGGGCCGCCCGCTCCACCTCGCGCACTATCTTCCCCACATTCATCTCGGGCACCAGGATCCGCTTGGCGCTGGCGGCGATCTCGGCGATCACCCTGTCCGGGAAAGGCCACACCACCCGAAGCTTCAGCAGACCGGCCTTGATCCCGGCAGCACGGGCCTGCCTCACTGCCTGCATGGACGGCCGCACCGGGCTCCCGTAGGTCACCACCACAACCTCGGCGTCCTCCAGGAGCCGGCTCTCCACATCCAACAGATCCCCGTCGTGCTTCAGGATCTTGTCGCAGATCCGCCGGGTCATCCGGGCGCTCACCTCCGGCACCGTCCCGGCTCTGTTTCCTGAGTCGTCGTGGAGCTGTCCCTCCACCAGCAGTCGGTAGCCTTGATTGAAAGCCGGCATACCATCCAGCAGCAGGCCACCGGGACCAGGCTTGAAGGGCAGATACTGGTCGGGAGGGGTGGATGGCTTCTGGCGCTCCCGCACATCCAGGTCGTCCGGTATCCTCACCTTCTCCCGCGTGTGCCCCACAACCTCGTCGCTCATCACGAAGACGGGCACTCGATACTTCTCTGCCATGTTGAACGCCTTGATCGTGAGATCAAAGGCTTCCTGGGCCGAGGACGGGGCATAGGCGATGATCTCATAGTCGCCGTGGGCGCCATACTTCGCCTGATAGATATCCTGTTGTGCGGGCGCCGTGGGCATCCCCGTCGACGGGCCGCCCCTTTGCACGTCGATGATCACACAGGGTGTTTCGGTAGAGACCGCGTAGCTGAAGCCCTCCTGCATCAGACTGAAACCCGGCCCGGAGGTCCCGGTGCAAGCCTTGACGCCTCCCCACGCCGCACCAATGACAGCGCAAACGGAGGCGATCTCATCCTCCATCTGCATGAAGATCCCGCCGTGGCGGGGAAGCATCTCCGCCATCAACTCCGCGACTTCTGATGCCGGGGTAATGGGGTATCCAGCAAAGAAGCGGCATCCGGCGGCGATGGCGCCACGAACGCTGGCTTCGTTCCCCTGGATCACCAGCAGCTGTTCCATGTGGGGGTCACTCTCCTTTCCTGCCGAAGGCTCGGCAGCACCAAGACAGAAAACAGGTGAGAAATCGCTGTTCTACTGAATGGAACGCGGCCATTCTAGTGGACGCCGGCGCCTGAGTCAACCCGGGCTAGGAGCGTAGCCTGTACAGGCCGTGCCCCATCTCCTCGGAGATCTCCAACGCGGCTCGCCTCACCAACTCCGCATACTGCAGGGCCCTCTCCTCGTTGAACCGGGCGGTCGGACCCGAGACGGTGAGTGCCGCTGCCACCTCCCCTCCCGAATCGAAGATGGGAGCGGAGGCGGAGAACACCATGGATACCCTCTCCTCGTGGCTCGTGGCGAAGCCCTGTTGTCGAATCATAGCAACCTGCCATTCGAGGCTCTCCCTGTCGGCCGCGGACAGGGGGTTCATGGAGTCATCAACGAAGCGAGACAGCAGGGCGGCGCGAACGGAGTTCGGAAGGTGCGCGAGCAGCACCTTCCCCGATGAGCCCAGGTGCAGCGGCACCTGCTCCCCTATCCTTATGACCCTGCGGACCTCAAGGGGACTCTCCACCCTGTCGATGCAGACACAGCGATCGCCGGCCGGAACGTAGAGGCTGACCGTCTCCTTCGTTATGGTGCAGATCGATTCCATGTGAGGTCTCGCCTTTTCCTGGAGATCGACCCTGCTGAGGTAGGCACCGGCGGGTTTGAGGATCTTCGGACCGACGGCGTAGCGCCGAGTGCGCGGGTTCTTCACCACGAGGCCCCGAGCTTCCAGCGAGATCAGGGATCGAAATACCGTGCTCTTGTGAATGCCCAGCTCTCGGCTGATCTCGCTGATGCCCAACTCGGGCCGCTGCGTGGAGAAGCACTCCAGTATCGCCAACGTCCTGTCGACGGCGTCGATAACGTCGGAATCGGAGCCGGTCTGTCTTGATGTTCCGTTCTGTTCATTGGAACGCTGCGTCATGGTGGTACCATTATGGCCACGTTCCAGAGCAGAATCAAGGAGGCAGTCCGAGGCAAACTTGGAGCCAGAACGGACTGAGGATTCCACGATTGGATCAAGTCGGAGCGCATCGCTCTAGCAGCAGGGGCGACCACAAGGATCGTCCCTGCTGCTGTCGATTCTGTTATGGCTTCTTGGCTCCATGCGGATGGTCTGAGTCGTCGTCCGCATGAGAAACTACCGACGATTCGCCGGCGCCAACCCCGTTCGGCGCGACCGGCTCGACTTGAACGACTTCTCCGCCCATGGCGCCGGCCGTCGCCATCCCCCATGATCGCTGAGGCATTAGGCCGAACCGCGCGAGCACTCCGCTCAGGTCATCCAGGTAGCTGTACACCACCGGCACGAACACCAGGGTCAACAGCGTCGACGTCAGTAGACCGCCCACCAACACCGTCGCCATCGGAGACCGATCCTCGGAGCCGGCCCCTATCTTGACCGCGAGTGGCAGCATCGCGAAGGTCATGGTGGAGGTGGTCATCAGAATGGGTCGCAGCCTGGTCCGGCCGGCTTCCCGCAGTGCCTCAAGCCGTTCATAACCACGATTACGAAGGGTGTTGGTGTAGTCCACCAACAGAATGGCATTCTTGGCCACCAGGCCGATCAGCATGATCAGCCCCATGAACGAGTACATATTCAGGGTGTTCCCCGTCAGCGTCAGTGCCCCCAGGGCTCCAACCGTGGCGAGGGGCAGGCTCAGGATAACCGCGAGCGGATAGAGCAGCGACTCGTAGAGGGATGCCGTCAGCATGAAGATGAACACCGCGGAGAGAGCGAAAGCGCTCACCAGAGGACCGAACGCCTGGCTCTGCTGCTGAACAGCCCCACCGAAGGTGTAGAAGTAGCCGACGGGGATCCCCATCTGACTCATCGCCTTCTGAATCTCCGCCGTTGCCTGGCTCAGCGGTAACCCGGAGACGTTGGCGCTCACCGTCACCTCGAGCAGACGGTTCTGGTCCTGCAACTGAGCGGGTTCGGTAGCCGAGACCACCTGGGCCACCTGACCCACATCGATTATGGAGCCCGAGGGTGTTGTCAGGGGCAGACTCGCTATCTGCGTCCTGTTCATGGAGTCCCCACCAGCCACCTGCACCACGATAGGAGTCTGCACGGTGCTGCCGTTTGGACGAAGATTGCTCGCGGTGACACCGGCGACGGCGGCCCGGACCGTGTTGCCTATCTGATCGGCGGTAACCCCGTATTCCGCGGCTTTCGCTCGGTCCACCTGTATACCCAGCTCGGGTACGGTGGTGGAGGCTTCGTTTCTGACATCCACGACTCCCGGCAGCTTCTGGATTACCGCTGTGGCGTTGGCGGCCAACTGATTCAATGTATTGATATCCTGGCCCTGGAACGCGATCTGGACGAAGTTCGCGCCCCCACCACCCATGAACATGGCGCTCTGGAGGCGAGTGACGATGGATGCCTGTGGGTACTGGCGAGCCATAGCTCGGACCTTGGCCACGTAGTCGGTGATGGGCGGCCGCTGGCCCACGGGCACCAGATCCACCGATATCTGTCCACTGTTGGTATTGCCCGCTCCGAAAAAGCCGCCCCGGGCTCCGGCGGTGGTGTAGGTCTGGAGGACGCCCGGCATCGCGCGGACCTGGCTGTCCAAAGCGAAAACGATCTTCTCAGTCTGATCCAGCGGTGTGCCGTTAGGGAGTTGAATGTTGACGCTGAACTGTGAGTTGTCCTCTTGCGGACTGAACTCCGTCCCCAGCCAGCCGAGCGGGATAAAGGCCACGCTCAGGGCCAACGCGGCAACACCGATCAGGATAACCAGGGGACGACGCCGCAGTGCCAACCCGATCAGCCGACCGTATCCGTTTCTCAGCCGCTCATAGTTCCGCTCCCAACCGGCCGAAAAGCGCTGCCATCGATTTCCACCCACCATGCTGGCCAGGCTTTCTTCGGTATCCGCATCTTTCAGCCAACGGGAGGCCAGCAACGGGGTCACCGTGAAGGACACGAACAGCGAGAATAGGGTCGCCGCGACGATCGTCAGCCCGAACTCGATGAAGACCTGGCCCACCACGCCGCCAGTGAAGGCGATAGGGGCATACACAACCACGTCGGTGAGAGTGATAGCCACCGCGGCCAGACCGATCTCCATTCTGCCATCGATGGCCGCCTGCAGAGCCTGCTTCCCCATGGACAGATGTCGGTTGATGTTCTCCAAAACGACGATCGAGTCGTCCACCAGGATACCGGTCAGGAGCGACAGCGCCAGCAGCGAAATCAGATCCAGGCTGAAGCCCATGAAGTACATGACCGTGAAGCTGGAGATCAGAGAGATCGGGATCGCCAGCACCACGATGATCGTGTTGCGGACCTTGTGAAGGAAGAGAAGAAGAACGAGGGCGGGTAGAAGAACGGCCAAGATCAGGTCGTCTTCCACTGCCTGAATAGACTCTCTCGTGAATACTGTCTGGTCGTTTACGACGCTCACCTTCATCCCGGACGGGAGTGAGCTCTCCAACGACGCCAGCTTCTGCTTAACGGCCTCGTCCACGGCCACGATGTTCGCCCCGCTCTGCGCCGTGATGGAGAGTCCCACCGCATCCACACCGTTCAGATGGGTGACCTGGTCGATGGGCGCGAATCCCTCCTGGACGTCGGCCACCTGCTGCAAAGTCAGCGGCAGGCCCCCGGGTCGACTGGCGATAACCAGGTTTCTCAGATCCTCGGCATTCTGGTAGTAGGCATCGGTGCGGACGGCCAGGGTCTTTCCGGCCTCGGTTGTGCTTCCACCGGGAATACTGTCATTTTGAGTAGCGATGGTCTGGCTCAGTTGAGTCAGGGAGACGCCGTACGCCTGCAGCTTGGCCGGATCGATGGTTACGTTGACCTGGGGCACCAGTCCTCCCTGAACCTGAACCGCCGCGACCCCGGGTACCTGCTGCAGGGCCGGCTGAAGCAGGTTGGTGGCGATGGTGTACAGGTCGCTCGGGGACGCGCCGGAAAGGCCCAGGTTCATAATCGGCGAGGAGTTGGGGTTCGCCTTGAAGATCGTCGGGGACTGGATGCCCGACGGAAGCTGTCGCATGATCCTGCTCACGGCCTGGGACACATCGTTTGCCGCCGTGTTCACATCTGTACCGACGGCAAACTGGACCGTCACCCGCGATATCCCCTCCGCGGAGGTGCCATTCATCTGCTGGATACCGTTGACCCCTGATATGGCATTCTCTATCGGAATTGTGACCTGGTTCTCCATATCAAGTGGGGTGGTGCCTGGGTAGCTGACGCTCACCGCCACGAACGGAATTGTCAGGTTCGGCAGTTCCTGAACCGGCAGGCGCGTGAAAGAGATTATCCCCATCAGCACCAGAGCGAGGACGACCATCAACATGGTGACCGGTCGCCGGATCGCCAATCGTGTTGGGTTCACTGAAGACCCCTCCAATACTCTATGCAGCGACGATATAGGTTGCTAGAGACCACATATATGCTCGCCTGCTAGGGTTTCTTGGTCGGCTCGCTCGTGCCCTGGGGTTTGGGCTGTCCAGACTGCCCACCCTGTGATTGCGGTTGGCCGCCCTGCCCACCTGAAGAACCGGGTGTGCCCGACGGTTTGCCTGAACCCGGCGTACCCGAAGGTTTGGCCGAAGTCGGCGTGATGACTCGCACCGCGTCCCCGTCGTTGAGACCGACGTTGCCCGAAACGACGACCGAGTCACCGGGCTTTAACCCACTCACGATCTGAACGTCGGCACCACTGAGGGCACCCTGCACCACCGGCCGCGCCTGGGCCTTGCCGTCGACGACCACGAAGACCACATCCTTGCCGTTGACCTGGGACACTGCCGAAAGAGGGATCATGATCGCATTGTCTATTGGCGCCGGCTTGACCACGACGCTGGCGAACATCCCGGCTCGCAGCTCTCCTTTCGGATCGCTCGGGATGATCTTCATTATGAAGGTGTGGGTCTTCGGATCCGCCGAAGGATAGACGTCCGCGACCTTGGCCTCGAAGGTTTGCCCAGGGAAGGCCGTCACCGTCAGGGTGGCAGCCAGGCCGGCCTTCAACATAGGCAGGCGGGACTCCTCAAATGAGACCGGCACGTCGAGATCACTGCCGTTGAGGGCCACGATGGGAGTGCTGGGGGACACCAGAGCCCCGGGAGAAACGAACTTCTGGGTAATCACTCCGTCGAATGGGGCGACGATGGTGGCATACCCCAGTTGCACCTTGGCCGAATCGAGCGCTGCCTGCGCCTGATCCACCGCGGCTCTTGCCGACTGGACGTCCTGAGCCGTGTATGGTTTCTGCTGCAGCGCGAGGGCCTGCTGAGCCTGGTTCACCGCGTCCTGGGCCAGCTGGATGTCGCGGGCTGTGGGATGCTGCAATTGGTCCAGCGCCGCCTGGGCGGAGGCCACGGTGGCCTGCGACTTGTTCACGGCGGCCTGGGCCTGCTGCAGGTCCTGCTGGGTCGGGGTGGCCTTCAGGACGTTCAACTTCGCCACGGCGGCGTTGTAGTTGTTCTGAGCCTGGTCAACCTGAGTCTGCGCGGCCTGCATGGCGGCCGGCGTGGGGTTCTGCAGCGCGCTCAGGTTCTGCTGGGCTGCATCGTAGGCCGACTTCGCCGCGACGTAGGCATCGTACGCGGCGGAGTTGCTGGTCGCCTTCGATGCGGCTAGATTGCCGTTCTGCGCCATCTGGTAGTTGTCTTCCGCTGTGGCCATGGCCTGCTGGGCGTTGTCCAAAGCGACCTGAGCGGCAGCGATCGCAGCAGCTGTGGGATTCTTGAGCTGAGCCTGGTTGTCCTGCGCCGACTTCAGGGCGGACTTGTCGGAGTCCACGGAGGCCTGCGCGGCGGCGATGACATCCTGGGTAGGCCCTGCCTGCACCCGCGCGAGCGCCGCTTGGTTGGATGCCAGGTCGGCCTGGGCCGCGATCAGCGCCGTTTGGGCTGCCTGCACGGACGCGGGAGACGGGTTCTTCAACTGATCGAGCTTCACATTCGCTGCATCCAGGGCAGCCTGGGCCGAGGCGATCGACTCGGGCCGGCCCCCAGCCATAACGGTCGCCAGCTTGGCCTGGGCCGAGGACAGGTTAGCCTGAGCCTGCTGGACGGCCAACTGCAGGGTATCCTGCTGCAGCACGGCTATAGTGTCACCGGCTTTGACCTGGCTGCCCACATCCACGAGCAGCTTGTCCAGCCGGCCGGACACCTGGGGCACGACATTCACCTGAGAGCCTGCTTCCAGGGTTCCAGTATAAGGAAGGGAGAGGTTCAGTTTGCTTTCGGTTGCCGGTGCCGCGGTGACCGGCTTGGCGATCTCACCACCGGGCCCCCTCCCTGGAGCCCCACCGCTGGTTTGGGCTTGAGCAGAGGCCGAGGCGCAACCGACGGTGCCGACCAGCATCAGTATGACCACAGTATAGCCAACGATTTTCCCCACGGAATGCTCCTTCACATTTCGTTCGCGTGGTATTCAAGCAAA
>DAHXJB010000326.1:0-3442 GCA_027372455.1 Chloroflexota bacterium
TTTTCAAGGCGCTGGCCAGGGCGTTGGAGGCAGCATGCCGGATCGAGCCGCGAAGGGCCGGCGTACTGCCCAGCACCAAGGGTCTGGTGTAACGAGCGTCCGCGGTGGCCTGCTTCCCCCCACGCTGTGTTCACGGTTCTGGCCACGAATCGCATCTCTGGACAAATGAGAACCGAGGGCTGAGTGCTCTCTGCCCAACTCAGCCCTCACTCCTAGATAGGTATCAGGAAGTTCTTGAAATTCTGGGAGTGACGCTGTGCTCGCTCGCGTCACTCCCCAGACCCCGCCAGAAGGGGCCAAGCCCCTTCTGGACATCCCCAGAGACATTCTGCTACTTAAATAGAATCTCAGCCCTTGTGTTAGACCTCGGACACCTCGAGCCGATACTCCTCAATCACCGGGTTGGCCAGCAACTTGAGGCACATGTCGTTCACCAGCCGTTCGGCTTCCCGCCGGTCGGGGGCCTCCAGCTTGATCTCCAGATACTTGCCTGCTCGGACGCTCTGAACCGTGTCGAAGCCGAGGGTACGCAACCCTCCGTGGATGGCCTGGCCTTGAGGATCCAGCACCACCGGCTTCAGGGTCACGTGCACCCTAGCCAACCACATGGTTTCCCTCCTTCTCCCTCTCCCAAAGGGAGAGGGTTGGGGTGAGGGCTGAAGCGCTACATGCTTCCATGGGAACCCTCTGCGCCCGCGATCCTCACAAATGCCTCCCGGTACTTCTCCGCCGTTCTTGCCACCACCTCGGGAGGCAGCGTGGGCGGAGGGGGCTCCTTGCTCCATCCTACACTTAACAGATAGTCTCGGAGATACTGCTTGTCGAAGCTGGGCTGCGCGCCGCCCGGGCTGTAGCTGTCCGCGGGCCAGAAGCGGGATGAGTCGGGGGTGCAGACCTCGTCGATCAGGATCACCTTCCCGTCTTGGATGCCGAACTCGAACTTGGTGTCGGCCAGGATGATCCCACGCGAACGTGCACGCTCCTCGGCGAAGTTGTAAAGCTCCACGCTCTTGCGCACCAGGGTCTCCGTTAGCTCCGCGCCTGCCAGCTTCTTCATCTCCTCGATGGAGATGTTGATGTCGTGGCCGGAGGCCGACTTGGTGGCCGGGGTGAAGATCGGTTGCTCCAGCTTATCGGACTCCCTCAGCCCCTCCGGGAGCTGAATTCCGGCCACCTTGCCCGTTTCCCTATATTCGTTCCAGCCCGAACCGGAGAGATATCCCCTCACCACGCATTCGATGTCGATCCTCTCCGCCCTGTTCACCAGCATGGCGCGTCCGAACAGCTGATCCGAATAGGGGTTCAGCTCGGCGGGGAAGTCCGCGGGGTCTATTGACAGGTAGTGGCTATCCAGCAGGTTGGCCGTGGCCTCGAACCAGTAAGCCGAGAGGGTGTTCAGCACGATCCCTTTCCCGGGGATTGGCTCGTTCATCACCACGTCGAATGCCGATATCCTGTCCGAGACCACCAGAAGCAGCTGATCACCCAGGTCGTAGATGTCTCTAGCTTTCCCCTGGGCGAAGAAAGGGATGCCAGGAAGCACTGTCCTGGCTACCGGCTCCGGGGCCGCGCTGGTAAGGTACGGATGCACTTTCATATCAGTCCCAACCTCTTGAACCCTACGTCGATGTATCGTAGATGCCAGCTGTAGTCGAACAGCTCCGAAAGCTCGTCTTCGCTAAGCCGCTCGCGAACTTCAGGATCGGCCATCAGCAGCTCGAAAAACTCCACCCTGTCTGCCCACACCCTCTTGGCATTCCGCTGCACCAGGGTGTAGGCGTCGTTTCGCTTCATCCCCTTCTCGATCAGGGCCGTCAGCACCCGGCCTGAGTAGACGAGCCCGTGGGTGGACTCCAGGTTCTCCTTCATCCGCTCGGGGTAGACGTCCATTCGATCCATGACGTCGGTGAGCAGTTGAAGGGCGTAGTCCAGGGCCAGGAAGGCGTCCGGGAAAATCACCCGCTCCACTGAGGAGTGGCTGATATCCCGCTCGTGCCAGAGGGCCACGTTCTCCATGGCTGGCATGGAGTAGCCACGCACCAGCCGCGCGATCCCCGTTACCCTCTCACACAGCTCCGGGTTCCGCTTGTGGGGCATGGCCGAGGAGCCCTGCTGCCCCTCTGTGAACGGTTCCGTTACCTCCCCTATGTCCGTTCTCTGCAGGGCGCGGATCTCCACCGCCATCTTCTCCATCGAGGAGGCGATCACCCCCAGGGTCGCCATCAGGTAGGCGTGGCGGTCCCGCTGTACGATCTGGGTAGAGACCTCCACCGGCTTGATGCCCAGTTTGTCGCAGACGAACTCCTCCACCTCGGGCGGGACGTTGGCGTGGGTGCCCACGGCCCCCGAGATCTTCCCCACGGCCACCTGCTCTCTCGCGTCGTCCAGTCGGCGGATGTTTCTCCTGGTCTCCGCTACCCACTCCGCCAGCTTGAAACCGAATGTGGTCGGCTCGGCGTGGATCCCGTGGGTCCGTCCTATCATCACCGTGTCCTTGTACTGCACGGCCTGTCGTACCAGCACCCCTTCTAGCTTCTCCAGGTCGCGCCTGATCAGGGCGACGGCATCCAACAGCTGCAATGAGAGGGCGGTATCTATCACGTCGGAGGAGGTTAGACCCAGGTGCACGAAGCGGGACTCCTCGCCCAGGCTCTCGGCCACGGATCTAAGGAATGAGATCACGTCGTGGTGACTGACCGCCATGATCTCCTCGATCCGCTTCAGATCGTACTTTGCGTTGCGGATCGACGCCAGCGCCTCCTTGGGGACCACTCCCAACTCAGCCCAGCCCTCGCAAACCGCGATCTCCACGGCCAGCCATTTATCCATCTTGTTCTCTTCCGACCAGATGCGGCTCATCTCCGGAAGAGAATACTTAGGTATCAAGTTGCGACCTCCTTCCTCAGAACCCGGAACTTCGTTACGCTTCGCCGCTCTGGCGCCGGCGGAACTGCTCGTAGCTGTGCCCGACGGCCTCGTCGCTCAGGCCCACCACCGCTGCGGCGAAGTAGGCGGCGTTCCTCGCGCCGCTGTTTCCTATTCCGAAGGTAGCCACAGGGACGCCCGGGGGCATCTGCACCATCGAATAGAGAGCGTCCTGCCCACGCAGCTCACCGGCCGGGAGGGGGACGCCGATCACCGGCAGGGTGGTCCATGCCGCGATGACCCCCGGCAGATGGGCTGCCATGCCGGCACCCGCTATGATCAGCCGGATGCCGCGCTCTTTCGCGGCCCTGCTGTAGTCGCGCACCTTCTCCGGGGTGCGGTGGGCGGACATGACAATAACCTCGGTGGTTACCCCAAGGGAGTCAAGGATATCTGCCGCCAACTGCATGGTCTGTCTGTCGCTCTCGCTACCCATGACGATGGCAACCTGCGGCATCTTTCGTCCTCCCGTCCACTATTCCCTCTCCCACTGGGAGAGGGTTAGGGTGAGGGCTCT
>DAHXJB010000336.1:0-10073 GCA_027372455.1 Chloroflexota bacterium
GCGGTCAGCAGGATCGTTCGCACATCACGGATCTTCAACAGTCCCCTCCTGCCCCTATACTGCCGACTAAGATGCTCGAGGAATGATTGGCGGCGGCCGTCCCGGCTGCCTCCGGCCAGCGCCTTGGACCCGCCGTCCTACGTGTCCAGGAGGACCTGCAAGTAGAGGGGGGTCTTGGCCAGCGGGTTGCCGCCTTTTGGGGTCACCAGGGTCGGCAACTCCAGGCGCATGCCTCCAACACCCGGCCAGTAGATGTGCATGCCGGTGGCTACGACCATGTTCTCCAGGAACAGCTCCTGACTCTTCTCGTTGATCAGGGGCGGGACACGGGAGTCGGTGCCGAGGCCGTGCCCGAACGCGGCCCACAGGTAGTCACCGAGACCGGCCTCGTCCACGAACTTGCGGGCCGCTATGGCCGCGTCCGCCACTCGGCTGCCCGGGGTCATGCAACGCAAGAGTACCTGAACGGCCTCCTGCCAGACGTCTGCCAGCTTCTGCTGCTGAGCATTCGGCTTGCCGACTATGACGTTCGCGGTGAGATCGCAGCAATAGAGACGGTACATGGGATGGAAGTCGAGGATGACCATGTCTCCGAGCTGGATCAGCTTCTCGGTCGCAGGCTGGGTGATCCCCATGGGGTAGGAGGCACGGTATCCTGAACCCACCTCGTTGCCGGCCGTGACCGACCAACTCCAGTCGCTCCCAGCATCTCGCATCGCCAATTCGCCGACGCCGGCCAGGTGGTTCTCGGTGACGCCGATCTCGATCTCGCGGATAGCTGCTCGCAGCCCGACGTCGCCAATCGCCGCGGCCTGCCGGAGCAGTTCTATCTCCTCTTTCTCCTTGACGACCATGACCTCGTCCACGGCATCCGTGCCGTCCACGACGGTGGCATCGGGCAGGGCAGCCAGCAGTTGCTGGTACTCGAAGGCGAGCATCAGCCCAGGCGCTACCCGCGGCCCGCCGCAGGTCAGTTCTGCTGCCACTCGCTTGCTGCCCAGCCCCATCTCCTTGATGACCTTGGCTATGGTCGTGATGAAACCGGGGTTCTGCTTGTCGCCCCACTCGACGATTCGGCTGTCGTCGAACCAGGTGTCCGTCTTCAGGCGGGCGGCATCGGCGTTCCACAGGACTGCCACCGCATCGCCTTCCCTCGGTACGACGACCGCGCTTCGCCAGGGAGCGAATGCGCCGAGGAGGTAGTGCAAGCTCGCCTGGCGGATCGAGATGTAGACGTCGATGTCGTGCTTGGCGAGGGATGCCTGCACCTTCTGGATGCGCCTGGGGTAGTTGATACTGATGTTCAATGGGCTCCTCCCATGATGACCTGCGTGATGGTCTCGAGGGTGCTTGCTATGTGCTCTCTCATTGCGCGCTCGCTCCTGTCCTGGTTCCGGCTCCTTAAGGCAGCGAGGATCGCGAGATGCTGGTGAAAGCTCTGCTCGGCGCGCCCTGGCGCCGTTACCGCCAGCGCCCTGAGGCGAGTTATCTGGCTAACGAGGCTGTCGACCGCCTCCTGCATCCGAGGTGAGCGACTGTACACAAGTATTGCGTCGTGAACTGGGCCTCCGGCGTCGTACATCGCCCGAAGGCGAAGGCCTTCTGGCATCGAGGCCGCGTAGGCGAGGGATTGCTGCAACCGGTCGATCTCTGTATCCGGAATGGCGGCAGCCGCCAGGCGAGCAGCCATGCCTTCCAGCGCCTCCCGCATTCGGAAGATCTCCACAGCATCCTCTATCGAGAATCGGGCGACGAAAGCACCCCGTCTGGGGATCATCTCCACGAGGCCATCCTTAGTCAGTCGCTGCAGGGCCTCTCTGACAGGAGTCCGGCTCACCTGATAGAGATCTGCCAGCTTCTGCTCCACGAGACCCTCGCCTGGGGTGAACTGGTTTGAGATGATCGCGGACCTCAGAGCCAGGTAGACCTTCGTGCCGCTGCAGCGGTCGTTATCCGGCAAGACAGCATCGCGGGACATCAAGAACCTCTTGTACATGGATTGTATACCGACAGTATACGATGACCTGTCAAGTGGTTGGGCTCCAGTGCTCCAGTTCCAAGAGAGTCTGATGAGCTTCCTGACTCACCATGCTCACGTGCTGCTTTTCCAGGGTGAGTCCCACAGATTTCGGGAGAGTCGTCAGCGACTCCAGGAGGTGCAACTCCGTCAGGACGGCGGAGCCTAACTGCTAAGCCAGGTGGTCAACTTTTCCCTTAGCTGAGAGCGCGAATCGCCAGAAACGAGGGTGAGCACTATCGGTCTTTCCCGGCTCGCTTCCGGAGCCAAGCGGTCTGAGCCTCCAAGAAGAGCCTTACTTCGCGCTTGTCTTTGCTCAGCGGGCTGATTCTGTTCTCGAACAGGTCCAAGAAGTGATCGCGAAACGCCCTGCACACGACGGGCTCCAGGATCTCCAGCCCCTGCTGCCTGTCCCCATCCTTCTCTTCCGAAGACCCGGGTTCCAGCAACACCCTGTGATCCCCTTTGACATCCCACTTCACCTGCCACCAGGTCGCCGACAGATAGCTTCTCTCCTCCGCCTCGCTGATCAGCGCCAGCCTGTAGTTGTCGAAGGAGTCCAGGAGCACGATCACGTTTTCCAGTTGCTCGAGGCGATCACCCAACGCGACCTGGTGGTACGAGTCGAATGGGTTGCCCTCGCCCTCCCGGACCAATCGGAGGATCGCCTTCTTCGGGCAGATCTGCCAGAACCGATACCGTTCAACCTGTTGGTAGAAGGCGTTGAGACGCCGCCTTTGCAGATCGATCATCAAGCCTGAGTCGATGTTTCGAGCCACGAGGCTTCTCGCCCAGTTGGAGTTGTCCCCGAGCCAGGAGTAAGGCTGAGTGTACGAGTCCAGCCCTGGCATGCAAGATAGGTCATCTCCCTCCTTTTCCTCAGCTCTTACGATAGCCTCCAAGTACTCGAGAGTGAACCTGCCGCCAGAGTATGTCACCAGCAGTGGTCTGGTCTGAGCCCTCAGCATTGCGAAATGGGAACGAACGACCTGCACTTGTTGGGGATCAGCCAGCACCAGCCCGGCGTCGATGGTATCGGGCCGCTTGGTGGCCAAGCCAATGAGTGCTCCTCTTCCCGGCACTACGAGTATTTCGTAAGGGTCGCGATGTACGCGGTACTCTGGGAAGTAGTGCGGCCGATGGCGGCCCACTGTTGCCAGTAGCTTTAGCATCCGTTCCGCGAAGATGGCGGACCGACGCGCATCCGAACCGAGCCGCACGAGGTGCGTTACGTCGTAGCCCTTCTCAAGCACTGCATGAAGAACCGCGGATGCTGATGCGGAATCGACAAATAACCCATGGAATGGATCCTCGCCTTGGCTCATCAAGAGAATCTCGCGATTGTGGCTGTCTGGTGGCGCCGAGGCCGCCGCGATCAGTTCTCTCGCCGCCCTGAGCAGATTGTGGCGTCCACGAATTCCCCTGAAGACCGGTTCCTGGACGGCTCGATCCAGAGCCGACGGACTACCAGCGGGTTGGGGGTGGTCAAGTTGCCACCCGGCGATCTCTGGCAGCCGGCAGAGCCCCCTCTGGTCGCGGGTTCTCACGATCTCCGCTCTTCCCTGGAGAGACTGCACCTGGGCGTCCCGCAAATGCTCTCGGTCCGCCTCACTCAACCCGAGCAGATCGGCTATCCTCTCCCGATAGCCCGAGTTTAGCTTGGGGGTTCTCTCATTGCGCAGCCAACGGCGCACTTGGGTAGGGTGAACGCCATGTTCCCCCAGAGCTTTGGCGAACTGCGGACGTTTCCATCCGTACTTATCGATAAGCTGAGCCAGGCAGTCGCCAAACCTCATCTCGAAACCAGCATCAAGGGCCAACTCCCCTATCCTATTTCTACCCTAAGTTGAATCTCGGCATGCGACTGGGTGGCCGCAGCCCTCTCGGCCCAGTGCAAGAGCCAGTTCTGGCCCCACAGCGAGTATCGACCTGAGCCACGACTGGCGCGCGAGACACTCTCTCCGCGCAGCCAGAGTCCGATATCGATTATATGGGCTAGGAGACTGGGGGCGCGGCTGCCGTTTCTCACGACCAAGTCTGCCGCTGTTCTGCAGCTGTCGCGCCCGGGGGACTGAAACCGTACCAGAGCGCAACTGATTGAGGAATTGCATGCCCTCCGCAGCCTACTGTTGAAGTCACAGGAGGCGGAAGTCAATTGTAGGCGAGCTGAGAATGCATTGAGAGTCATAGGTCCTGACAATGTCATGGAAAGCGACATCTGGAGCGACGACGGCTTGGCAGTTCTTCGCATGGCTTCAGAGTGCAAAGGCAATGCCTCTGGGTGCAGACGGGCAGAGGAGGCCCTACGGCAGAGCGAGGAACGATTCCAGGCGATATTCAGAAGCGCAGCCTTCGGGATTGCTCTGGTCAATCAGAAGGGGCGCATCGTGCAGGCCAACCCCGCGCTCCGGAGAATGCTGGGATACGAGGGGGAAGAGCTTCTCGGTATGAGTCACTCCGACCTGGCCCACCCGGAGGATTCACCTGGGGATGGCGACCTGCTATCCGAATTGATCGCGGGGAAACGCAACTCCTACGAGGTCGAACAACGCTACTGTCGGAAAGACGGATCGACGATGTGGGGGCGGCTCTCCGCATCGCTGATCCACACCCCAGGTGACCAATCTCCATCGGTCATGTGTATGGTGGAGGAGTTGAAGCAGCCCCAGGCGCTGCTGGTTCAGTGGGAGAAAATGGCCTCCATCGGGCAGTTGGCCGCAGGCGTAGCCCACGAGATCAACAATCCCATTGGGTTTATCAGCAGCAATTTGAACACGTTGGGAGAGTACTTTCGGGATGTGAAATCGTACCTCGTTAGGGTGGAGGGGATGCACCAGGCGCTGAGGACTCTCGAGGGTGGCCGGATCGCGCTTCTCTTGGAAGAAATCGACCAACTGAGGGAGAAGCTCGACCTCGGCTACATCCTGGACGACGTGGACGGACTGATTCAGGAGTCCGTGGAAGGGTCTCGGCGGGTCAGGAAGATTGTTCAGGATCTGAAGACCTTCGCCCGGGCGGATACCGGCGAGTTTCAGCAGGCTAACATCAACTCGATCCTGGACAGCGCCCTGAACATCGTGTGGAACCAGCTTAAGTACACCTGCACGGTGGTCAAGGAATACGGAGAAGTACCCCAAATCCAGTGTAATTCCAACCAGTTGGTCCAAGTATTCATAAATATGCTGGTCAATGCCGGGCAGGCCATTGAGAAGGGAAAGCAAGGCAGTATCCGCCTTCGAACCTATTCGACTCAAGATATGGCCTTCGTCGAGATCGCCGATAACGGCAGGGGAATTCCCCCGAGGGACCTCAACAGGATCTATGACCCCTTCTTCACCACCAAGCCCATCGGGCAAGGGACCGGGCTGGGGTTATCGATCAGCTACAGTCTGATCAAGAATCATGGAGGGAAGATACGGGTGGGCAGCGAAGTCGGTGTAGGCACTACCTTCACAGTGGAACTGCTCGTGGACCCGCCGTTGTACGAGAAGTCTGCTGATGGGGAGAACCGCCGATGAGTTCAGCAGACGTCGAACAGACTCGTCGCCGTGTAAAGGCCTGGCTTCGAGACTCCGAACAGTTGCCGCCGATGCCGGTCGCAATTCAGAAGGCGATGGGGCTCCTAGATGACAGAGCATCGAGCGCCTCCGATATCGCCAGGGTGATCTCCAGGGACGAAGCCATCACCGCCAGACTGCTCCGCGTCATTAACTCAGCTTTCTATGGGCTACCAAGGCGGATCAGCAGCGTAAGACACGCGGTCACGCTGCTCGGTTTTGAACAGGTTCGGCTTCTGCTCCTAGGCATCTCCCTTTTTGAAACGGGCTCCGTTCAGAAGCCGAGAGCGGCAGCTAATCGGCAGTTGGTCTGGCGCCATTCCTTCTCCTGCGCGATGTGGGCTCAAGCCATTGCCAGACACAGTCGATATGATCCCGTCGAAGAAGCGTTTATTGCGGGGTTGTTGCACGACGTCGGCAAGGTAGTGCTGGGAGTCTCCGTTCCTCAGGAGTTTGCCAACAGTGTCGAGTTTGCGAAGAAGAAAGGGATGGATTCCCGTGACGCCGAACAAGAGCTCTTGGGCATTGATCACACCCAAACCGGCACGGTTCTGTCCAAACGATGGAACTTTCCCCTGCCATTTCACTGCTGCATTGCGGAGCATCACAACAGCTGCCCAACGGTGGCCGGGGAATCAGAGGCAGAAGAGAAACGAATCAGGCGACTTCTCGCCATCGTCCGGGTGGCTGACTCAGCCAGCCGGCTACTCGGCGCGGAAGCAACTCCTAACGAATTGCTGAGTGAGGGCAAAGACAACCAGTTCGACCCTGAGACCATCTCCCAACTCATACAGCGAGTTGATGCTCTGCTAGGGGGTTCCACCGCCATACCCACGGCAACTCATTCGCAGGTATCAAGACATGCCGGAGAATGACCGCATCGCCGACGAAGCACCCATGGTTCTCTTGGTGGATGATGAGGAGAGCATACTCAGCGCCCTGAAGCGGGTGCTGCGCCGAGAAGACTACGGGGTCCTCACATGCAACTCGGGCACCGATGCCCTGGCGTTACTTGAGGAGAGCGAGAGTGCTATTGGGGTGGTTGTCAGTGACTTCCGGATGCCGAGCATGAACGGGATAGAGTTCCTGAGCCGCGTTCGAGCCCTCCATCCCGACACTGTTCGAATAGTCCTCAGCGGGTACGCCGACGCGGAGATGGTGCAGTCGGCAATCAACCAGGGAGAGGTATACAGGTTCATCTCCAAACCGTGGGATGAGGAGGAGTTGAAGACGACCATCCGCGCCTCCGTCCAGCAGTTCGAAGCCACCAGATTCGCTTTCTCGGTTCTGGACGAGGTCACCACTCTGCGCAAGGAGATGGGGCGGCTGGAGATGATTCCCGAAAGGCCAGACGGTGGAGTGGAACTGCACGAAGCCGCGACTAGCCCGTGTCTGGGTGAGGATTACGCCGAGATCGCGGTTATCCGAACCTTGCAGAACGTTCTAAACGCCGTACCCGCTGGGCTAATTGGCGTAGATTGCGATGAGATGGTCACCTTCGCCAACCCCCACGTCAACTGTGTGTTTGGCATAGATCGGCTGTCGATTTTGGGAAGTGCTGTCGACACTGTGCTCCCCAGAGAGATAGTAGAGATCGCACGCACCGTGGCACACCGTGGCGCTGAGCGGAAGAACGCACTACTGATACTCGACGGGCAATCGGTGAAGGTCGACTGCGTTCCCTTGGGAGACACCGAAGATGGACAGAGGCGGGGGGTCTTGATCAGCGGTTTCGTCACCGGCGAGAGGGTTTCTCACTGACGTTTGGAGGCTTTCGTGGGAGAGGTCGGCAACGCCATACTGCTCGTGGACGACGAGGACAACGTCCTGTCCTCACTACGGCGTCTCTTCAGAACGGATGGTTATCGGGTCTATGCGGCATCTAGCGCTGCGGAGGGACTGGAAATCCTCCGCAACAACAGCGTGGGGCTTGTGATCTCCGACAATTCCATGCCCGAAGTAACCGGCGTCGAATTCCTCAACCAGGTACGGGAGAACTGGCCCGACACTGTGAGAATCATGCTGACGGGATACGCAGACCTGGATGCCGCGACCCAGGCCATCAATCAGGGAGAGGTCTACCGCTTCGTGGCCAAACCGTGGAACCCCGAGGATCTGCGGCTGCTGGTGAGGCAGGGGATCGATCAGTACCGGCTGATAATGGAGAACCGGCGAATGCAGGCTCTCATCCAGGAACAGAACGGCATGCTGAAGGGGTGGAACGAGAGCCTTCAACAGGCTGTCGAGCAGCGCACCGAGGAGATCCGGCAGAAGAGCGTCGAGTTGGAGCACCTTTACCAACGGCTGAAAGGGAGTTTTCTCAACACCATAAAGGTGTTTACCGGGTTCATCGAACTGCGTAACCCGACCTTTGGCCGGCACGCCAGGCGAGTCACGCTCCTGACCCTATCCATCTGCCGGCGAATGGGGTTGAGCGAAGAACTCACGACGAATGTAGAGATAGCGGCTCTCCTACACGACATCGGGAAAATCAGCCTGCCTGACGACATCCTCCGACGAGATGAGAAGTACCTGACCATGAAAGAGCGAGACCTGCTGAGGCAGCATCCGGTTGCAGGGCAGGCTGTCCTGGAGACTATCGATAACCTGGAAGGTCTTGGAGTAATGGTCCGGCATCACCACGAGCGATGGGACGGCAAGGGGTATCCCGACAAGCTGCGATGGGATGCTATCCCCATGGGGTCCAGGATCATCGCCGTGGCCGATGCCTTCGATCACTATCAGGAATCCAAGACCGGATCGCCAGCAGCTTTCGTGGAGACTCAACTGAGACTGGGGCCAGACGGCGCTTATGACCCAGCCATCGTTGCTGCCTTGGGAGAGTCCCTCCAGACCCCTGCCGACCCCAACGGCTCTAAGGAAATCGCCCTCAACGTGTTGGAGTTGAGGGAGGGAATGGTGGTGTCTCGAGATGTGACAGCGGCGACCGGGATGCTGATCGTTCCGAGAGGAGAGGCGCTGAGGCGGCCACTTCTGGACAAGTTGAGCTATCTCGTTCGTCAGGGAGTGGTGAGCCCGACCGTCTACGTCCACAGCTAAGGCAGAGCCAACAGACCAAGACCACACTCAACAAGCACATGCCATCCCATGTTACGACACCAACGAGGTCCGAGGGGGGAGCCGTGCCGGAGATGCAAGAAACCGTCATGGTGGTCGACGACGAAGCGGCTGTCCTTTCCGCTTTGTGTCGGCTTTTCCGCTCTGCAGGCTATCGCATCTTGACGGCCCGAAGTGCCGAGGAAGGGCTGAAGGCTTCAGAGATCCGGCGCAAGAACACCGAATTGCGGCAGCTGTGCGCGCAGCTAAAGGGCAGCTTCCTGGGTGCCATGGAGGCCATGGCAACGATGGCCGAAGTGCGCGATCCCTATACGGCAGGACACCAGCGCCGGGTCAGCAGACTGGCGTCCTTCATAGCAGAGGTGATGGGGTTGGCGACCGGCGATCCCCATGGATAGAGTGGCGCAAGAAATCCGGCAGAAGAGAGGCAGTCTCTACGATCCAGACGTCGTGGATGCCTGGCTGACGGTACTGGACAGGGAAGCCTTCCAGAAGTGGTGAGGCGAGACATTCGCATCTAACGCTGGCGGAGCTTGTGCCCCAGTGCTTCCCTGCGTGCCTCATCTGCAGATCCATCAATCCTGATCTTACTGAAGGTCCAGATGCATGACGATAAGACGGGCGGACAACTGGCCGAGGAGTTGTCCGCCGCTCAAGGAAAGTTGGAGGAGAGAGAAGCGGAGACCGGGCACCGCTGGCTGGAGGGCACGTTGCAGGAGACCAGCCCTCTGAGTCAGCTTCTCCTGGATGCCCTTCCCACTGTGGCCGTGCTGTTGCGCCCCAACCGTGAAATCGTGGCCTCCAACAAGGCCGGGGTGAAGGCCGGCGCCGTGCCCGGCACCCGATGCTTCGAGACGTGGGGGCACAGGAGGGAGCCGTGTCCCTGGTGTTTGGCGCCCGTTGCCCTCGCAACGGGCAAGGCGCAGCACCTGGAGGTGGAGGCTCTGGGAAAGGTGTGGGATGAGCACTGGATCCCCATGGGGTCGGATCTCTACCTGCACTTCGCCTTCGACATCACGGATCGAAGGCGGTCCTCGGAGGCGCTGCGGGAGAGCAACCAGGCCTTGCAGGCCCTGATTCAAGCCTCGCCGCTGGCCATCATTGCCACTGATCGGAATGATCACGTCAAGCTCTGGAACCCGGCGGCCACTCGCATCTTCGGTTGGTCGGAGGAGGAGGTGCTGGGGTTGTCGAATCCTATTGTCCCCGCTGACCAACTGCAGAATTACCGGGCTCTCCGGGAACGGCTGCTGAAGGGTGAGAGGCTCACAAACGCCGAAATGCGCCGGCAGCGAAAAGACGGCTTGCTGATCGACGTGAGCGTTTCCACTGCCGTCATGCAGGATGCGGCTGGCAACCCCAGCGACCTCGTGGCAGTGATCGCTGACATCACCGAACACAAAAGGGCGGAGGATGCTCTC
>DAHXJB010000361.1:0-2111 GCA_027372455.1 Chloroflexota bacterium
CGACAAACAGACCAGCAAAGTGAAAGAGCAAGACCGTGTCGACCGCTGGAATGCCAGCACAAGCCAGCAGCACAGGTCTAGGGTGTGGCAGGCGAGTGGCGAGGATAACCACGATACTTAGAATGACGAGGTGTGCTGAGAACATGAGCCACAGAGCCTTCACCGCGGCGACCAGGAAGGGCTTGGCACCACTGGATTGGATGGCAGTAGAGACCGAGGTGTACCCAGTCGCGTGGAAAGCCGCGGTACCTGCCAGCACCACGGCTGCCGCAATGACGAGCCAGCGTCTCAGTTGCTTGGGATCGGCCACGATGTCACCTCCTTGAGAGCGGGAATAACTAGCAGGGGCACCTAACGAAAGAAGCTGATATGTGTTGGCCAGTCAAGGTCGCCAGCCAGATATTTTTCAGCAGTGTGTGGGGAGCAGAACGGACGGCTTTCTGACGGTTGATCAGTCTGATATTCGCGGGTTGGTTACCGCATGACAACCGATTCGTCAGGGAGCTGCCTTGCTCTAACGTCGAGGGTCAATCCGTTGCCGGGTGCCTCCTAGCTTCATCGAGGGTTCTCCCACCGTGGTCCGTTCTGCTGCCGACACACTGCGCTCCTGCTGGTTACCTATCCCCTTGCTGCCGGCTGTGGCAGCGTCTGGCCAATCGCCCAGATGAATCCGGCCAACTCCCGGGCGACGGCGATACACACCTGCACCTTCAACTTCCCCCTGGCTTCCAGCAGCCGGTAGCGGGCACACAGGCGCTTCTGGGCCTTCCAGGCGATCTCCTGAACCTGCTCCGACGCCCGCTCAGCCCGCCGTTGCAGGACCGCTGTCTTTCTCGCCGGGTGACGATACTGCCAGGCCGATTCGACAAGCACCCGGCGCACATGCCCATTGCCGGTCTTGGTGATGCCTCCGCGCGATTTGCTCTCCCCGCTGGAATGCTCACTGGGCACCACCCCCAGATAGGCCATCAACTGGGGTGCCGTGGCGAAGCGCCGCAGGTCTCCGATCTCGGCCACGATGGTCGTTGCCGTGATCAGCTTCACCCCGCGCAGCGCCATCAGGCCCTCGATCACCGGCCAGAACACGGAATCCCGAGCCGCGCTTTCCATCTGTTCATCGAAGGCCGCGACTCGCCTGGTCATGGCCTGCACCGAATCCACATACTCCTGGAACACGATCTGCTGCACAGGCTGCTCGAACTTCACTTCCTCCATCCAGCGGAAATGGGCCTGTGTCCAGTTATCCTTCCCTCCAAAGCGCTTGCTGTGCCGAAGCAGGAAGCCCAGCAGGCGCTGCTTGGCCTGTCGCTGCAGATGCTTCATGTCCTCCCGCGCTCGCGTCAGATCCCGCAGTGCCTCCTGCGCACCATCCGGAACCCAGACCGCCGTCAGCTCTCCGGCCCGGTGGAGCCGGGCCAGGTTCAGGCTGTCCCGCCGATCGGTCTTGACGCGATCGCCCGGCTTCCTGGGAATCAGGGACGGCGCAACCACCTGACAGCCCTGTCCGAGGTCCAGTAGTTGTCGGTGGAGTCCATAGCCGCAAGGTCCTGCCTCGTAGCAGAACGAGAGCTTCGCCCCCTCCTTCCTGAGCCGCTTTACCAGCTTCACCACAGCGTCCGGTGTATTGGGGATCTCGCCCATATAGCGCACTTCCCCTCCGTCCGGATCTGCGACCGAAACCGCGATCGTCTCCTTATGGACATCCAATCCGACGTACTTATACTTCTCCATGGCCTGCCCTCCTCCGTTTCGGCTCTGAGCCGGTGGTTGTTAGCCCCCGAGCTTAATCCGCGTTTCACGAGGTTCGGCAGGCCAACCCATGATGTCTAACCGGCCCCGCCTGCGCCGAGGCGCTGAGCGAAGCCGAGAAAGCGGAACGAAGAGAAAGAGCGGAAGACAATGCAGGCGGGGTCCGAGTTGAGCGAGAGGTTAGGCCGTGGAGCCCTTAGTATCTGATTCCTGGCCGCTCGCCCCAATAAACAACATTGAGGACACCCTCGATGAACTTTTGGCCAGGATACAGAGGTTTTAATTCAAGCGTGGCAACGGGACTTTGGCCGTTTGGTGAGTACAAGTCAAGGCGCATCGGGCGTGATTGATGCATTCTCTGA
>DAHXJB010000405.1:0-3986 GCA_027372455.1 Chloroflexota bacterium
CTGCAGGCTGGCCACGCCCGTTACCAGGCATGGATCACCGATGGAGAAGGGCAAACGAGTGGGATTCGCACCCACGGCACCGGACTCGTAGACCATGACGAGCCTCGGGGCATGCAACTGCTTCGCCAGCATGGCCGCGAGGTTCGGCTGGCCTATCCCTACGAAAGCCACCTCGCCATCCCGAAGAGCCCGGGCAGCCATGGCGATCATCAGTTCTGAACTGGTGTAGCTCTCGTTCATCGCGCCAGAGCCTCGCTCGTATAGATACCGTAGTTCACGGGTGCCGCCAGCTTCTCCGGGACTCTCAGCGCTTCGAGCCGAGCGCGTCCGATCTTGTCCAGGTAAGCCTCGTGATCTCGAGTCCCCAGCACGTGGTCCGCCACCCACGCCTTCAGTCGCTCCTCATCTGTGGCGAAGCGCGACCACTCCTGATAGAAGGGGTTATCCCGATCGTAGTATCCCAGGGCGTAGCTGGGATGCGCCCCCCAGGGGACGGCCACCACGGCGTGCACCATGAAGGAAGGAATGAGAACTCGGTTCGGATCCGAGAGGATCACGGAGCTATCCACTATCTCCTCCGCTGTTACGATGAGTCTCTTCGCCGCGAAAGCTGCTTCCTTCACCTCACCTAGAAAGCCCCAGAGGTGGGCGTTGCCCTGCAGATCGCAACGCTGCGCGTGGATGACCGTAACGTCCGGGTTCAAGGCCGGGACGACGGGAAGAGTCTCCCCCGTGTAGGGATCGGAGACGCTCTTGATGTTGGGATTGACCCTGGGAAGGTCCGTGCCCATCATCGAGCGCATCGGGAAGAAGGGAAGGTGCATAGCCCCGGCGGTCAGTCGGGCGACCAGCCCGTAGTGGGTGTACTCCTCGGTCTCTACGCGACCCTGCTCCACAGCTTTGCGGAAGACCCTGAGCAGGCCGAGCCCCGGATTGCCCGCCCAACTGTAGACGACCTTTCTGAGGATGCCTGCGACCAGCATCTGCTCACACATCAGGTCCGGCGTGGCTCGGACCAACTCCAGGTCGCGCTTGCCCTGCCGGATGATCTCGTGAGCGGCCGCGTACGGTATCAGGTGAGTGAGTCCGGCCAGGCAGACCGAGTCGCCGTCGTGGATCAAGCCGGCCACGGCATCGGAGAGACTGGTTACTTTGGACGTCACGGTTTTCGTTCTGTTCAACTGTCTGCACCATTCCGATTCAGCAAGCTCGTGGTAGCCTTGTCGAAGAGATGCGCATCTCTCTTCCGAAAGTAGGTGCCCATCCGCTCTCCGATCCGAGCTCTTACCTCGGGATCCAATCGGGCCACGTAGCTTCCCCCGCCGGAGGAGTAGTATACGTATTGCTCACTCCCCATGCTCTCGACCACATCGACCGTCGAAGGCACCTCGACCCAATCATCGTTGCTCTCGGAACGGTGACTCAACTGCTCGGGGCGAATCCCCAGCACCAACTCGCGACCTACGTACGCAGATAGGGACTTGGCCCCAGAAGCCGGCAAGCGGTAGCTGAAGGCGGGACCGATCACCTCTACCCCTTCGTCCCCGGCACGAAGCCTCACGTCAAACAGATTCATCGCTGGCGATCCGATGAAGCCTGCAACGAAGAGGTTTGACGGATGGGCGTACACGGTCTGGGGGGTATCCAACTGCTGGAGAACGCCGTCCTTTAGCACGGCGATTCGGCTGCCCATGGTCATCGCCTCTACCTGGTCATGGGTCACGTAGATCACCGTGGTCGATATCCGCTGGTGCAGTTTGATCAACTCCGCCCTAGTCTGCACGCGCAGCTTCGCATCCAGGTTGGAGAGCGGCTCATCCATCAGAAACACCTTCGGCTCGCGCACGATCGCCCGGCCCAGCGCCACCCGCTGCCGCTGCCCACCGCTGAGCTGCTTGGGCTTGCGCTGCAGCAGATCGCCGATCCCCAGAATGGATGCCGTTTCCTTGACCCGATGCTCGATTTGGCCGTTGGGCACCTTGCGCATTCTCAGCCCGAAGGCCATGTTGTCGTAGACGTTCATGTGAGGATAGAGAGCGTAGGACTGGAACACCATGGCGATGTCCCGGTCTTTGGGAGAGACGTCGTTGACCATGCGGTCACCGATGTAGATGTTGCCCGAGGTGACCTCCTCCAGTCCAGCGATCATCCTTAGAGCGGTGGACTTGCCGCATCCCGACGGCCCGACCAGAACCAGAAACTCCTTATCCTGGATCTCCAGCGACAGGTCGTTGACGGCCACGACGGCCCCGAACTTCTTTACTACGTGATCCAGCACTACTCTTGCCATGCCTTGGATCTCCTCCGCGGTCTCAGCCTTTCACGGCTCCTCCGCCAGCCCACTGATAAGCATTCTTTGGAACAGAAGAAACAGAAGCGCCACCGGCAAGGTGGTCAAGATTAGCAGCAAGGCGAAGGGCGCGGTGTTGGTCGCCTCGGCTAGAATCAGCCCCTGGCAAGTGTTGATGAGGCCGTAACTTCGGAAGATGACCAGCAGCGGCACCAGCGGGACGACGCTGGGGATCATGTAGGCCACCAGCCTCAGCTCGACGGCGAATGATACCCTTCCTTGCATCGGCACACAAGCTGGAACAGTTTCTGCAGGGAAAGAGCTTGTTCCGGGTTCGCCGCGGGCGGCGAGTTGCGCCTTTTTTCTCCCTTTAGCTCTTTCCTCTACCCCTTGTGCCGCCGCCACTGTGTGCATATTTCTGTGGATTACTCGGTGCCTTTGTTGATAACTCCCCCCGGCGACCCTCCTCGACGTCCTTGTTCAGGCTAGGAGTGGCTGCCCCTAAAGGCCAATCACAACCCCACTGGCGCACTTCTTGCCCCTTCCTCCGCTTTCCGACGGCCTGCTTGAGGCTCACCTTACGAAGAAGAAAGGGGCAAGGCGCGCCATGCCACGACCTATCTGGAAAGGCGCCATCAGCTTCGGCGTGGTCAGCATACCGGTGAGGCTGTATGCCGCGACCTCGGACAAGGAGATCTCCTTCCACCTCCTTCACAAGGACGATAACAGCCGCATCAAGTACCTTCGGTGGTGTCCGATAGACGAGCGGGTGGTGGAGAACGAGGAGATCGTCAAAGGCTACGAATACGCCAAGGGCCAGTACGTTGTGCTGACCGACGAGGATTTCGACCGCCTCCCCCTGCCCACCAGACACACCATAGAGCTGCTCTCCTTCGTCAAGGCCGAGGAGATCGATCCCGTCTACTACGACAAGAGCTACTTCCTGGAGCCGGATCAGTTGGGCGCCAAGCCGTACGCCCTGATGTTCCGGGCTCTCACCGAGAGGGGTCTCGCCGCCCTGGCCAAGGTGGCCTTGCGCACCAAGGAACGGCTGTGTGCCGTCAGCCCCCGCAAGGATGTCCTGATGATGGAGACGCTCTACTATCCGAACGAGATCCAGGTGGAGAAGGCGCCCGCGCCGGATATCCTGGTTTCCAAGCAGGAGCTGTCCATGGCCTTCACCTTCATCGATCTCCTCACGGGCCCTTTTGAACCTGAAAAGTTCCACGACCGATATCAGGATGCGCTCCAGGAGACGATCGAGGCGAAGCTCCAGGGTCGGGAAGTGGTCGCGGCGCCTCCGGCGCCGGCCGTGGCGCCAGTGGATCTGATGTCGGCGCTGAGGGCCAGCGTGGAGGCCGCCAAAAAGGAGAAAGAGGCCGAGGCCGTGGAAGCGACGGGCACCGAGGCGCCAAGGAAGAGTGCCTAGCTGCGGATGGCGGAGAGGAGGAGCTTCAACGGCATGGCTCAGGGAAACCCGAAGAAAGAGGACATATCCAAGGAGGGAATCCCGAGGACCATCCTGAGGTCCGATCGGCGCGCCCAGGAGATCTGGAAGAAGACCCACGACAGCGCCATCGAGACCTACGGCGAAGGTGGGAGGGCCCACAGGGCCGCGTATGCCTCACTGAAACACCAGTACGAGAAGAAGGGCGACCGCTGGGTTAAGAAGGCCGAGAGAGGCCCCTCCGATCCT
>DAHXJB010000420.1:0-3324 GCA_027372455.1 Chloroflexota bacterium
ATCTCGGCCGAGCGTTGCACCAACTCGTCGCTCCTGTAGATCTCGATGGCGGCTGCACCCGCTGCCATGGCCAGGGTATGCCCCGAATAGGTATGGCCGTGGACCCATTGATTGGTCTCGAACTTCTCCGCCACCCACGGCCTCATCGCCGTCACTCCGAGAGGTACGTATCCGCCCGTCACCCCTTTGGCCATCGTGATCACGTCGGGGACCACGTCCCAGTGCTCGATGGCGAACCATTTGCCGGTTCTGCCGAAGCCGGTCATCACCTCGTCCACCATCAGCAGCATCCCATACCTGTTGCAGATCTCTCTCACCCTCTGCCAGTATCCATCGGGCGGGACCACGATCCCGTTGGCGCCCACGATCGGCTCGGCGATGAAGCCGGCGACCCTGTCTTCTCCCTCGAACCTCACCACGTCCTCAACGTGCTTGGCGCACTGTACGTCGCAACTGGGATAGGTGGCGCCGAAGGGACAGCGATAGCAGTATGGGTCCAGGCAGTGGATGACACTGGGGATGGAGGGCTCGCAGGCCCAGTTCCGGTAGTCGTTGGACAGCGCCATTGCCCCCATGGTGGAGCCGTGATAGCCCCTGTAGCGGGAGATGACCTTCTGTTTGCCCGTGGCCATCCTGGCGAGCTTCAACGCTCCCTCGTTGGCCTCGGCGCCGCTCGTGGAGAAGTAGGACTTGGTGATATCTCCTGGCGTGATCTCGGCGAGCAGGTTTGAGAGCCTTGCCTTCGGCTCGGTGGCGAAGGGAGAGGCCGCGGTCTCGCATCGGAGGACCTGGTCGGCGATGGCCTTGGCCATCCGCTCATCCCCATGACCCAGGTTTGAGAAGACGAACATGGAGGTGAAATCGAGGTACTGCCTGCCGGTGGTGTCGTAGAAGTAGTTGCCCTTCGCATGATCGATAACCAGGGGGCTCAGCCCCTTCTGAGGCATCCAGGGGTAGAGGACGTGCTCCCTCTCCAACTCGCGTACGCCATCAGCGTCCAGGGCGATAGGCATTTGCTCAGTGGCCATGACCTCCTCCTCATGATGCACAGCTTAACGGGGCACCGGTAGCCGGCGTTCCCGGGCAAGCCCTGGCTACAGCAACAGTTGCGTATCCTCGGTGATCTTCTGGCGCAGCTCCAAGAACGCCCGGTCCGTGTGCTCCCTGGGCCTTGGGAGCCACACTTTGTACTCCGACTTCATCCTGCCAGGGAGCTTGCCCTCCAACGTAACGATCCTGTCGCCGAGGTATACTGCCTCTTCAATATTGTTGGTCACGAAAACGACGGTCCGTTTCTGCGCCTCCCAGATCCGCATGATCTCTTGCTCCATGTAGTAGCGGGTCTGGGCATCAAGCTGCCCAAAGGGTTCGTCCAGCAGCATCACTTTCGGGTTATTCACGTATGCGCGGGCGATCCCCACCCTTTGTTTCATGCCTCCGCTAAGCTGGTGGGGATAATGATTCTCAAAGCCCTGAAGGCCTACCAGATTGATGTAGTAGGCCGCCATTTCCCGCCGCTCTTTACGGGCCACCCCCTTCAGCTTCAGCCCCATCTCCACGTTGCCCATCACCGTCTGCCAGGGGAAAAGGGTGTACTTCTGGAATACGAGGGCCCGATCGGGCCCTGGACCACTCACTTTGCTGCCATCGAGGAGGACCTCGCCTGTCGAGGGCGTCTCCAGGCCCGCGATGATCCTGAGTAGAGTGCTCTTCCCCGACTGCCCCGGGCCGAGGATCACCACGAACTCGTTCTCCTGCACCTCAAGATTTATGGTGTCGAGGACGTGAATCCTATGGATCTCCTTCTGGACAAAGGTCTTGCTGATCCGGTCGCATACGATCTTGGGAAGGCGGGTTGCTGTCATGGCGTCAATTCCTACCGGATATCCCTCTTCCATGGGCACACCCACCTCTCCATGTAGCTCACTACGAGGGCCAGCACCCAGGCAGTGATGGCGATCACAGCCATCCCGCCGATAATCTGGGCGGGTCGGGAGAGATTCATGCCCAGGATGATCAGGTAGCCCATCCCCTCCCGGGCACCGACCAATTCCGCCGCCAGCACGCAGCTCCAGGCCACGCTCAGCGAGATCTGGATACCGGCGAAGATGGCAGGGAACGCTGCCGGGAGGGTCACCTCCATGATCTCCTGTCGGCGGTTCGCCCCGAGCATGCGGATCGCATCGTACAATTCGGGGTCAACCAAACGAATGCCGTTGAACGAGTTGATCACACACGGAACCAGGGCGCCAATCAATATAATGAATACTTTCGACTCCTCCCCGATACCGAACCATAGGATCGCCAGGGAGATCCACGCGATGGGCGGCATCGGCTTGAACAGATCGAAGATCGGTTTGACGATGGCGCAGACATAGCGGTTCAGGGCCATCGAGAGCCCGAGGGGTACGCCAACCACCACCGCGATGGCGAAGCCAATCAACACTCGCTGCAAGCTCGCCCAGAGGTGGCCCGGGAGGGTCCTGCCCGCCAGAGGATCAACCATCATCACGCCCAACCGCTGGACCACCTCGATCGGACGTGGCATGAAGCCATGGAACAGCTTGAGGACGGCCACCAGGTCCCACAGCAGGAAGAACAGGATCAGCGAGACAGCGTAGAGGACGTATCGATTGCGGAGCAGTGCGCTCAGCGCTGCCAGGGGATTACTTCGGGCTCTCCTGATAGCGGAGGGGAGTTCCAGGTCAGCCAGGAGGTTCATCGAACTCACCTCCTGATTCCCGCCAGAAGGCGTCTTTCTACTCTATCGACGATGAGCCCCACGGCGACGCCCGTGAGGCCAACCATCAGCATTCCCAGCACCACCATCTCGGGCAGGGCAAGCCGCCGGCCCATGGTGATCAGGAACCCGAGCCCCTGATCCGCCGCGATCAGCTCCGCGGCAACCAGGGCTGTCCAGGACGCTGCCAAAGCGATCTGAAGACCGCCGAAGACCATCGGGAGGGCCGATGGAATGCAGATATCCTTGAAGATCTGCCAGTCGGAGGCACCGTAGGTGCGGGCCATCTGGACAAGCGTCGGGCTGGTCATCCGCACGCCAACGTAGGAGTTGATCACGCAAGGGACCATGCCCGAGGCCCAGATGATGAAAACCTTGCCCGGCAGACCGATGCCGAACCAGAAGATGGCCAGAGGAATCCAGGCAACCGGCGGGATCGGGCGGATCATCTCGAAAATCGGCCGGGCCAGCCCCTCGGCGACCACAAACCAGCCCATCAGAAGCCCCAGAGGGATGCCGATAGCCAAGGCCAGGAGGTAGGCAGTCAGGGCTTCTTCCAGGCTGACGGCCGTGTGCACGGCGAG
>DAHXJB010000428.1:0-7662 GCA_027372455.1 Chloroflexota bacterium
TCCAGATCCCGTCTGCGGGGGACCACACGGTGCGCCTGGCTTACGCCCCACCCTTGTTTTCCAAGGGCCGATGGGTTTCCATTGGATCGTTGACGCTGTGCGCCGTGGGTCTCTTGTTGAGCCTTCCTCGGTGGCTTCGACGTAGAGGACAATAGTCGCCTGGCAACAGAATCAGCTGTGGCTGCGTGGGGCGTGGGGGTTGCGGCTTGACAGCGTTCCACATTCTACGCAGAATTCGGTGGCTGATCTCTTGGGCCTGTCGGGCGAAGGCGTGCTACCGTCGCTCGTCGCGTGGACAGTTCTTCCTCGCTAGTCAGCCCTCGTGGTAGGAGTTCTCTGTGAGCAGGGTTTCTGTACCAAACATCTCCAGCCCCACCGGAGGCGGCGCCAAGCCGCGCGGAATGGCCGGCAGCTGGCCGCGACGGGTGGTTCTGGCCCTTTCCGCCCTCTCCTTCGCGGCCTTCGTGCGAGTTACCCTGTACAGTAGGGACGCGGTGATGGAACCGGGGCTCAAAGGTATCGCGATACCTGTTGCACTGCTGGTGGTTCTACTGGTGTGGTATGCAGCCGCAGCCAGGTTGATAGCCAGGGAGGGGACCGCGAGAGGGAATGCCGGCACCCTGGTGGCGCTAACGTTCGTTCCAATGCTCTCGACCATTCCCATCACCCTTGGGGTCCTTCAGTCAGAGTCCTTCGCAAAAGAGTACTGGATCGAGCGAAGCCTCAAGGTTGAGCTGCTTCTGGGGTTGCCCGTACTGGTGCTGGTGCTGCAGCTGGGGCTCTGGATTTGGTCGCACTATCGGCTGACCTGGAAGAGTGGAGGCCCGCTGCTGGCCATTCTGGTTGTGGGGCTTGGTTTGCGCTGGGCAGGCATGAATTGGGGCCTTCCATTCGCCTTCCAGCCCGAGGAAACGAGCATCTACGTCAGATGGGCCATGGAGTTTGCCCTCCATCACCAGTGGAACCCCCACTACTTCGAGAACCCATCCCTGCTTATCTATCTGTTGGGGGTGGAGTTCACCGGGATCTTCGCGGTGGCTCGCGTCCTACAGTTCGGCCAGGATCCCGGCGATCTCTACATGGTGTTTCGGGGAGAGCAGCAGCTTTTCTACGGCCTCGCGCGGCTGAACAGCGTTTTGCTAGCCACGGCTACCCTGTTCGTGGTCTACCTGATCGGCCGCCGGCTCTGGAGTGAGCGAGCGGGCTTGATCGCCGCGGCCCTGCTGGCCGTCAACTTCCTCCACGTGCGCAACTCTCAGTACGCCGTGAACGACGTTCCCTCGACCTTCTTCCTCGTCCTCTCTTTCTACTTTGCCCTTCGTCTCGTTGAAGGAGGCCGGTGGCGAGATTACCTCCTCGCCGGCTTGATGGCGGGGTTGGCGGCCTCGACCAAGTACAACGCCGGGATGGGGGTGGTGTCGATAGCGGTTTCTCACTGGGTTGGCCATGGAAAGCTGCGCTACAGCTTGAAGCCGATCCCTTTGGCCAAGCTGGCGAGTTCGGCGGGCGCGGCCCTGCTCGGCTTCGTTCTGGGCACGCCCTTCTCGATCCTGGATTTCCGAGAGTTCCGCGGGGGCTTCCTGGCGCAGCTGAGCATGGGGAAGACTCCCTGGTCCGGACAGTCCGTGGAGCCCACGGCGTGGCAGTTTCTGGCTGGTATCCTGCAGGGGAGCGGCCTGGTAGCCTCGGTGCTCGCTCTTGCAGGCATCATCCTCCTGCTCCGCTACCATCGGCTTGGAGCAGCTCTCCTGGTATCGTTTCTGCTTCCCTACTTGGCCTTCATGTCCGCGATGGAGCTGTTCTTCGTTCGATGGGTGGTGCCGGCCATGCCCTTCGTGTCGTTGCTGGCTGCCTACGGTCTGGAGGTGATATTCCGGAAGCTGCCTCGTCGCGGACTGCGCTGGGCCGGCACGGCGTTGATGGTGCTGGCTCTTCTGCAGCCCGCGCTTTTTTCTCTCAGGTTGGATTGGCTGCTCAACCAGACCGACACACGTCAGCTGGCCAACGAATGGGCGGAGCGCAATATTCCTCCGGGAAGCAAGGTGGCGGTTGAGGCCTATTCCCTGCTGGATCAGGAGTCGCTGTCCTTCAGGGCCACCCTTCAGCAGCGCGACATCGAGCTGGACTGGCGAGCCACGATGCACCCTTTGGACTACTATCGCAGTCACGGCTTCGATTATCTGGCTATCAGCAGCTTCATGTACGATAGGGCTTTCGAACAGCCCGACAAGTACGCCGACCGGGTGGCGTTCTACCAGCAGCTGAACCGAGAGTATCCCCTGGTGGCCGTGTTCTATCCTCGGAACGATGGAACCCCCGCTCCATACGCCCTGGACGATCTGGATACCCCATTCTGGTATCTCTTCGCGTACGATCGCCCCGGACCAACCGTGAAGGTGTACAAGATAGCCCCCCATTGATCGAGTGAGTGCGCGATCGAGCCCCATCGAGGGGGGTGGTGTTTCCTCCCCTACCGCCTGTGTACCTGCTCTCAGGCAGCGCTACGTTGGGGCTTCCGACCGCCCTGTGATTCCGAGACCGTCCGGACGGTGAGGGTGAGCAGTGCGACAAACAGCAGCAGGAAAAACAGCAGTGATGGAACGCCCAGTTTGTAGTAGATGTAAAGATCAAGCTTGGCGCCGGTGTAGAAGAAATCGTGCAGCAAACGCAGGTGGGCCAGGATGGGGGAATAGTGAGGATCCCATGTGATCAAATGTTGCCGAGCGTGATGACCCCATAGGTCGAGCCAGCCGCTGTTCCAGTCAAAGACCACGGCCAGGAAAGTGATACAGAAACTGACTATCGCCGTGCCGGTAACCACTAAACGAGTGGAGAGTTTTCCCCAGTACTCCTGCAACAATGCGCCGATCGGGATGAGCGCAAGGGGCAGCGTCACCACCAAATATCGATTGCCCCAGGTGAAACCGCCGATCCAGTCACTGAAACTCCCGTAGAAGGCCAGGGCGAGAGCCAGCATCGCGACGATAAAAACCATCTCCCGAGGGCGACTTCGGCCCAGCAATGGAAGGGAAAGCCAACCGAGGAGAACTGTGGGGTTGTAGAGCAGAACGCCAAATCCGGGGCTAATCAGCGTCCCCATCAAGCCAATGTAGGGTTTGGGCGCGAAGAATCCAGCTAACGTTCCTTGGGACCCATGTCCTGTCGCGAAGATCGATCCCGTCTTCAACCAATCGTACCATCCAAGTGTAACCGCGACCAAACCCACGAAGATGACGACAAAAACTGTGAGAGTCTTAAGTGCGAGTGTGGGGGCACGCCTGATGGTGTGCAGGATAGGTATGACCAGCGGGGCCGCAAGTAGAAGGACCTCGGCCCTGCTGCCTACGGCAAGCCCTAGTGATAGACCTGCTAGGGCGTAGGCAGGAACAGACGGCTTCGGCCCTAGCAGCAAGTAAACCGCTGATAGAAGGAAGAAGGTGGTAGGAGGCTGGCTGATGAAGGTCTTCGCGTACACCCAGGCTGAGGTGGTGAGCCCATACAGTAGGACTACTGCCAGGGATGGAAATGGTCCGAGTCCGAGCAGCCTTGCGAGCCCGAAAAGGATGGCGCACGTGGCGGCGGTTATCAGAGGATTCACGAGAAGATCGACCAGGGGATACGCGCCGTTAGGTATGGGGAAAGCTGCTGATGGCGGATCGGGTTCCGGGCCAACCAGTTTGGAGAGCCAGTAGGGTGGGATCCCCAAGAAGGAGGGAACGAGGCCGTACTTGGAGTACCCCGGTTGTGTTCCGTCGTCGTGGGGTTTTCCTCCGCCGTTCAACGCCGTGATGGGGACCATCTCAGCGAATTTCTCTGTCGCCTGGTACATGCCCGTTTCGTCGGGCGTGTACAGGTGTCCACCAGCGCTAAAGACATAGAGGCAGGCGAATGTGGCAAAGAGGAGAATCTGTATAGAGAATCTCTTGTGCAGCCACTTTGCTACACCACCGTCGAGTTTGGCATTCCAAACCAACGAAGCCTCTTCATGCGCCAGCATAGCCAACAGTGGAGTCCAGCTTACCATCGCTTTAGGTATGGGATTCATGAAGAAGAAGTGGAAGGCTACATCTGACTGGTAGATCGCTACCAAGAAGGGAAGGCTAAGCAGCAACGCTATAGTGGCAGTGGAAGCCTTCGCTATCGATTCTGACATCGGCAGACGCGAGACGCGATAGAACAATGTGACAAATAGAGAATGCCAAGCCAACAGCGCGATTCCGGATGCAAGAAGCGTAGCCAGCCAGACGCGACTAATGGTTGTAGGCGTGGTTCTCCCAAGTTCCAGGGATGCGAAAAGTAGAGACCAAGAGATGGCTCCAACCGGAAAGAGAGCCAGCCTGGTTACGCGCTGCTTGTGGACAAGTTCCCTGATAGTCGTGTGCTGGACAATCACGTGTAACGTCCTCCTGCGAGGCTCAAGTCCGGTTCCGTCACCCCGTCTTTGCTGGATAGAGCGAAGCCCAAGGCGATGAGAAAGACAATCACCGAGGTGTATCCGAACGGACGGGCTCGGCTGTCAAAGGCCATGTCCAGCGGCCTGAAGAAAGCCACAGCATCGTCGGGCCAAGCTATCGATGTGGGTTTCGCCACTGTAACGTTGCCGTCTTGATAGTAGGTCATGTTCGGCAGGGTGAGCGGGTGCTCGAATATCGTCTCCATCGACAGATAGGGGTCGCTGAGCAGCACTTGAGTGGGGCCACTGGTGCGATGCGTCGCGGTCGGATTCGCTAGGATGTCGCCTTCGCGGATCACGGCTGCTATCAAGAAAAGCATGCAAAGCTGACCAATGATCTTGAGTCGTGAGTGGTGGGCCAGATAGCCCCAGGCCAGATGCAACCCGTAGGCGGAGGTAGCCACCATGAAGGGGATGCCGAAGGAATCGTGCCGGAAGAAATCGGCAAAGTGAAAGGTGTTCGGGATAAACGGGTTGGCGAAGAAGATGGTCACGGTGTTGCCGATGCCCGGAACGGCGAAGGCCAGAAGACGGCGATCCTTGATCAGCATGGCTATGACTCCGAATAGCACCGATGCTGAAAACAGCACGAGAAGCGTTACGGCCCACTTGGGATCCAGCCCAAGTCCGCGTCGATAGAAAACCAGGGCGCCGTTTCCCTCCAGGATGCCGAGATTCTGCAGAGGGTAGGCCAATCCCAGGGTTCGATTGTAGTTTTGAGGCCACAGAAAACCGAAGTTGACCACCCACGTGATCACCATCGGTACCAAGAATAGCGCGAGAGATAGCAGATACAGCCCGAACTGCCTGATCTTGGGTCGTGAGAGCACGATACCCAGGCCGAGACAGCCGGCGTACAGGATGCCCTCGGGGCGCGCGATGCTGAGGAAGCCTGCCGCCAGTCCGGCGAAGATCCATGTGGCGGAAGAGGTTGGAGCCTCGAGGGCACGCAGGTAGAGATATGCCGCGAGGCAAACACTCGTGAGCAGCAGCGGATCGGGATCGGGGAGGTTGAGCACCCAGATTCGCAGGTAGGGGAAGAGTGAGGCAATGGCACTGAACAGCACGCCGGTCGCCCTCGACTTGGTGGCGCGGGCGATCAGCAGGTAGAGAGACAGTGGAAACAGCGTGCTGGCTATCGCCGCCGGGAGTTGGGCGGCCGTGGAGTTGTGTCCCAGGAGGGAGAATGACGCCTTCAACATCAATGGAAGCAGGGGCAGATCGTAGACGAAGGGAGGACTTCCCGCCCGTATCGGTCCCGGCTCGGTTAGGGTGACGGGATAGGGGATTCCCGACCCGATTGCGTCGGCGATGGCCCAAAAGCGCAAGAAGGCATTGCCGATTGGAGTCAGGTAGATGCTGGCCTGAAGCACGCCAATCAGCAGGAAGGCCATCGGTATGGCGACGTTGGCAGCCCTGCTCATGGCATGATGCCGGGCAGCGTAGTCCCCTACCCTTGGGGGGTGTGTCATCAACAGTTTCAGCAGCCACACGAGCAGAAGACCTGTGGCCGTGGCGAGAGTCGGGAATGGCTGTATCGTAGAGATGTATGGTGACACCCGGTCGCTCAGCTCGAATCTGACAAGGAGCAGCGTCAGGATCAGAAATCCCACCATGAATGGCAGGGTCGTAGCCCATAAGCGAAGGCTTATCTCCATCCCTTCGTCGGCAGTTTCGGCCAGGGTGGAGCGGGTGCTCCACAGGGAAATGCCCAGATAGAGGGCAAACCACACCGCGGCTCCAAGGAGCCAGAGGAGCGGATGCGGGGACAAGGTTATTGGGCCGAATGCTATGCGTGCCATCGGAAACGCCGCGCACAGAGACTCCAGGATGGCTACAGCGGTCCACTGGGTCGAACCCTGTGGCCGAAAGAGCGCGATTTGCTTCACTGTCGACTTCCTCCGGGGCTACCAGATTGCCTGGACCCTAATCTGCCCATGGGTTTGGGTGGTTTTGTGAGTCCCGCTTGGCCTGTCCGACGACTCCACGCTCACATGGCAGATCCGGTGATGCCCTTCGGGCAATCGTTCCTGGGGACATGCGATGCCGAGCAGTCAGCGGGGTCCGATAGAGCGCCATTCTAGCACGTGGGAGGCTCGCCTGCCCCTTCTGCTGGCGGGTGTGGCACAGGAATCACTGGTCAACTCAACTGATCAACTCGGCTTGACTATCAATGCGGATGCGGGATATCCTCGCTCGACGAATTCGGCGTTCTTCTATTCTTCCCGATAGCCCAGCTTCCATCCTATCCCATCCAGCAGTTGGCAGGTATTCATGAGCATTTCCACATCGGGACACCCGTTCCGGCGGTCTGAAACCGGCGTGACCATATCCAAAGGGAGGCTGGTCATTCCCACTCTGCTCGGCGCAGGACTGGTTGCATTTCTCGCTGTAGCCAACTTCATCTTCTGGATACATAACTACTTCGTCGCCGATTCCTGGGCATTGATAGGGTCGATCAGCCAGCCCGACTGGAGTCTCGCGGCCCTCCTGCCGTTTGACGAAGTTCCTCACAGGATCAACTCCGTCTTCTATTACTCCCCGGTATACACGGCCATCCTCTGGTTCGCCTTCAAGCTGGGCGGATTCAGTCCGGAACGATATCATCTGCTTCTCATTGCCTTTCACGTTGGCACCACCCTGTTTCTGTTCGCATCGGCGCTTCAGCTGACCGGAAGCCGCCTCAAGGCCACCGCCGCCGCCTCCATCTTCGCCGTGCACTTTGCGAGCAGTGAGACGGTGGGGTGGATAGGAGCCGTCACTCACCCGGTTACAGGCTTCTTTGCCGCGCTTGCACTGGCGCTGTATCTGCGTTTCCTGGCTACACACCATCGCGCTTGGTGGGGAGCCTCTATGCTAGCTCTCTTGGCGGCAGCCCTGTGCCAGGTTACGGCCCTGCCCTGGTTTGCCATCTTGGCCCTTCTAGACGTTCTGTACTCCAGGAAGGCGAGCAGCCGATCTGAATTAGGCAGACGCTTGGTATCCCTGGCTGCGATGTTGGTGGCCGTGCTGCTATTGCAGATCCCAACGCTACGGACCGGGGGACAAACAGGCTACAGCTATCAGTTCGGGCCTTGGGTCATCAGAAACCTGTTCTACTATCCGATCTCCACCGTTATCCCCATGCTGGAGGGCCCCTCGGTCAGCTTCACCAGGGATCTGGTGCTCTTTCCTACCAATCCCGATGCCGCGATCAGGCTACTGGGTAT
>DAHXJB010000460.1:0-2794 GCA_027372455.1 Chloroflexota bacterium
CAGGAGATCGCCATCCGAACATGCGGCAAAGCTCCACTCCAACCACCATGGAGTTCCAGAAAGCTGCGCACAGACTACGAGAATATGGTTCGGCAGGTGGAGGAACCGATCGCTAATTACACTCGGACCTCACTACCATCGTCGGGGACTGCAGTGTCGGTGATGGGCCGGAAAGAGTGGATCGAGGCTAACGTGGCCGGGTTTCGACAGCTCTTCGAACCAGTGGAGGAGATGTACCACGAGTTGGGCCGGCAGACGGCGGTGATCGTGCCGGGTCTGGCCCAATTGAGTCAATTGGCTGTGAGTAGCCAGATCGGACTGCTGCTTGGATATCTCTCCAAGCGCGTTCTGGGTCAGTACGACATGAGTGTCCTTGGGCGGGAGCCCATGTCGGGTGGGAAGCTCTACTTTGTGCAACAGAACATAGAAGGCATCGAAGCGCAGTTGGGACTTCCAACCGACGAGTTCCGCTCATGGATCGTCCTGCACGAGTCAACTCACGCTCACGAATTCGAGGTCTTCCCCTGGCTGCGAGACTACATGAACCACACCCTGCACGCCTATCTCGACTCAGTTCTCCAGGAGGTCCGCAGGTCCTCCGGTAGCCCCGCTGGCCCTGCGGTGATAGCCCGCATCGTCGACAACCTTCGATCGGGGCGGAGCATCCTGGAATCGGTGATGAGCACGCGACAGCAGCGGCATATGGGCCAGCTTCAGGCTCTCATGTGCCTGCTGGAGGGGTACAGCAACCACGTCATGAACGAGGTGGGGCGAGTCATCATGCCTCACTTCGACAGGATACGGGAACGCGTGGAATCCAGATCCAGGGAAAGGAGTCAAACAGAACAGCTCTTCCTGAAACTCACCGGGCTCTCGATGAAGATGGAGCAGTACCGGCTCGGCGAGCTCTTTGTGGATCGAGTGGTGAAGGCCAGGGGCATCGAGTTTGTCAATCGGGCCTACGACGGGCCGGAGAACCTACCAACCATGGACGAAATCCTGCATCCGGATCGCTGGGTCGCACGGATGGAGAGCGCCGCCTAGAAAGCTCCTCTGCCATGAACATCATGCGCTACACGGTGATAGATAATCGTGGGACGGTCAGCTTCGTCGCTCCATGCGACGACCTGATGCCACTGGTGGCGGCCTGCGCCCGTGACCCTCGCAGCCTCGAGGATCTGCTCACTCTGGCCGATGACTACGCAAGCGGAATGAAAGAAAGGGTGCTCTGCAGCCTTGCGGTCTTCGACGAGCAGAACACCCAGGAGAATCTCGATTCTTTCCACAAGGCTCTGGAGGTCTGCCGCCCACACGAACTGCCGACCTTCCGCGTGCTGGATGACCGAACCCGCGAAGCCAGCTTGACCCCGGTTCACGCTGGGGCGGTAATCTTCAATCTACGAGCCAAGAGGATCGTCCAGATCCAGAACAGTTTCGCGGAGATCAAGCGGAAAGACAGAGCACGTGCGGCCAAACCTGCTAGGCCCGAGCGGCGGCTCATCAGATATGAGTTGCCGGACTACTGGTCGCTGGTGCCGGAAGCCTAGCCGCGTGGTCGCCCAGCCGCGGAACGGCGCATCATGGCAATGGGCTCGCCTGAAGCCGCAGGAAGTCGCCGATCCCACCGGCGATGCCCCTCGCGATAGCCTCACGAATGCTGGGATCGGAGAGCAGCATCGACTCGTGAGGATTGGTCAGAAACATGCTCTCCACCAGAACACTAGGAGCGGGACCCCTCAGACTGAAGAAATGGCCGTAGGGCTTGCCGGCAGCCAGATCCTCCTTCACGCCACGATCCGGAAGATCGTAGCCGGCGGCTGCCACCTCGCCAAGGAGCCGGTCTTGTATGCTCTGGGCAAGAAGCCTGCTCTCCGGTCCATGGTTTTCGCGGTTGTAATAGCACTCCGCACCCCGAACCCAAGGATTGTTGAATCCGTTGAAGTGGATGGACACGTACACTCTCGTATTCCCCACCGCGGCGATTCTGGCCTGCTGCTCAAGCCGAGTCCTGTCCGTCGGGTTCGGATTCGAGAGGGCCGTAAGCGGCAGATCATCTTGACGACTGAGGGCCACGGTCAGCCCCTGCTCCTCAAGCAGAGCTCTTACTCGCTGCGCCACGGCCAGGGTCACCTCGTACTCCTTCAACCCACCACCCACAGCGCCCACATCCACCCTGCTGTGGCCGGGATCCAATCCCACGTCCGCTGAGAAACCGCTGGGGTCTGGACCCGGACTGTCTGCCCAGGCATAGACGGGCGATGCCGAAAACAGCAGGGCTAGCCCGGCAATCAGCAACGTTAGCTTGATCATGTTACCTCCAGCCAGGTACATCATAATCCACGAAGTACATTTCAGGAAAGCCTGGAACTGTCGCGTTTCTTCAGCGCGCTGACGCCACACAGAGAATCCACATGCTATAATTAAGTAGAGCTTCGTGTTAGTTGCACTGCTAGGAGGTAAGAAAGTGCCAAAAAACATCGAATGGCTCGGACACGACGTATTCAAGATCTCCAGCGGCCCGACGGTAATCTACACCGACCCCTTTCGGCTGCAGGAAGGAGCCGACAAGGCTGACATCATTTTGATCACCCACGACCACTACGACCACTGCGTACCGGAGGACGTGGCCAAGATCCGTAAGGCGGACACCGTCATAGTTGCCCCCGAATCCTCGGCCAGCAAGCTTAAGGGGAAGGTGGAGGTGGTCCGGCCCGGCAGCAAGCTGGAGGTCAAGGGGATCCCCATCGAGGTCACCTGGGCCTACAACCTGACCAAGTTTCGCACCCCCGGCGAG
>DAHXJB010000473.1:0-5663 GCA_027372455.1 Chloroflexota bacterium
TCCCGGGTAAGCCACGGAAATGCGCGCCACACCCCAAATTCGCAAGTCCGCGATTCTGCTGGACATTGTCTAGGTTTGCGCCTATAATATCACCAAAGCTGACAATGACCTTGTCAGGGTTGGCGCCACGGTCCGGGGGATCGACCAGGCGAGCGTCATCCCGGTTGGAGATAACCATGATTCCGATAGAACGTTTCACGCGGCAGGCCCAAGAGGCGCTGGCCCGTGCCCAGCAGCTTCTCTCTCAACTTCGCCACCAGGCCGTCGAGCCGGAGCACCTGCTGCTCGCCATGATCGAACAGCCCGGGGGCTTGACCTCCCAGCTGTTCCACCAGCTCGGGGTCGACGTCCAAGCTCTTCAGAATCAGCTGCGCGACTGGCTGGAGCATCAGCCCAAGGCGCTGGGCGGCCCCGCCGGCAGCCAGCAGCTCTTCTTCACCGACCGCAGTCGAGTGGTGGTGGAGGGGGCCATGGCCGCCGCCAACAGCCGTGGCGACCAGTTCATCGGTGTCGAGCACCTGCTGGCGGCCCTGGTGGTTCAACGGCAGGGCACGGCAGCCGAGCTGCTCAGAAACTACGGCGTGAGCCCCGAGAACCTCGGCAGAGCCCTTGAGACGATCCGCGGAGGTGAGCGAGTGAACGACTCAAACGCAGAGGCCAGCTACCAGGCACTGGAAAAATACAGCCACGACCTGACCCAGATGGCCAGGGATGATCAGCTCGACCCGGTTATCGGTCGGGAGCAGGAGATCCTGCGAGTCATGGAGGTGCTGGTCCGGCGCACGAAGAACAACCCCGTCCTGATCGGCGAGCCCGGCGTGGGCAAGACCGCCATCGTTGAGGGATTGGCCCAGCGGATCGCCGCCGGCGAGGTTCCCGAGCCGCTGCAGGGCAAGCGAGTGGTTGCTCTGGACATGGGCTCCATCCTCGCGGGTGCAAAGTACCGGGGGGAGTTCGAGGAGAGGCTGAAGGGGATCATGGACGAGATCATCCGCCACAAGGGGGAGATCATCGTCTTCATCGATGAGATGCACACCATGGTGGGTGCAGGAGCCGCCGAGGGCGCCTTGGACGCGGCCAATTTGATGAAGCCGGCCCTGAGTCGAGGCGAGCTGCACGTCGTCGGCGCGACCACCCTGGATGAGTACAGGGAGCACGTGGAGCACGATCCGGCGCTGGAGCGAAGGTTCGCGCCGATCTACGTGGACGAGCCGAGTGCGGAGGACAGCCTCGCGATCCTGCAGGGGCTACGAGAGCGGTACGAGAAGCACCACGGTCTCAAGATCGAGAACGAGGCGCTGGAAGCCGCGGTGAGCCTGTCGGACCGCTACATAACCGAGCGATACATGCCGGACAAGGCGATCGACCTGATGGACGAAGCGGCCAGCAAGGTGCGGCTGCGCCAGTTCGGGGTCGAAATGCAGCCGGAGGAGAAGGAGTTGCGGGGGCGAATCCGCACCCTGCTCCAGGAAGAGGAGGAGGCCTGGCAGTCTCGAGATTACGAACGGGCAGCCAGGGCACGACAGGAGCGGCTGGCCCTGGAGAAGGGCACCGAGGTTCACGGTGTTTCCTACCGGGAGCAGGTGGCCTCCGTGACGGCCAGGGATGTGGCAGAGGTTGTAGCCAACTGGACCGGCATCCCGGCGTCGCAGATCTACGCCGAGGAGGCGGAGAAGCTGCTGCACCTGGAGGATGCGCTGCACGAGCGGGTGGTGAGCCAGGACGAGGCGATCGTGGCCGTCGCGGACGCGATCAGGCGGTCGCGCTCGGGTCTTGCCGACCCCAGGCGGCCCATCGGCTCCTTCCTGTTCCTGGGTCCCACCGGCGTGGGCAAGACGGAGTTGGCCAGGGCTCTCGCCGAGTTCCTGTTCAACGATGAGGACGCCCTGCTGCGGCTCGACATGAGCGAGTACATGGAGTCCCACACGGTCTCCAGGCTGTTCGGCGCCCCTCCGGGCTACGTCGGCTACGACCAGGGCGGGCAGCTCACCGAGGCCGTCCGGCGCCGACCCTACCAGGTGGTGCTGTTCGACGAGATCGAGAAGGCACACCCGGACGTATTCAACGCCCTGCTCCAGATCCTGGAGGACGGGCGGCTGACCGACGGGCAGGGTCGCACGGTGGACTTCCGCAACACGGTGCTGATCATGACCTCCAACGTGGGGACCGGCAACGTGGTGATGAAGGGTGGCCAGCTGGGCTTCGCCACTCAGAACGCCGAGCAGGAGTATTCGGGCCACGAGGAGAAGGTGAAGACCGAGCTGCTGGGCGCCCTCAAGCGGGCCTTCCGGCCGGAGTTCCTGAACAGGATCGACGAGATCATCGTCTTCCACAGCCTGGGAAGGGAGCAGCTGGAGCAGATCGTGGAGAAGATGCTGCGCAACCTGCGAGAGCGGCTGGAGGAGCGCTCCATGACCCTGGAGCTGACCGATGCCGCGAGGGATTGGCTGGTAGAGCACGGCTTCGACCGGAACTACGGCGCGCGGCCGCTGCGACGGCTGATCCAGAGGGAGATCGAGAACTCCCTGGCCAGGAAGGTGCTGGCCGAGGAGTGCAAGGAAGGTGACAAGATCACCGTCGACGTGGAGGAGGGTCATCTCTCCTACCAGCGGACACCCGGTGTGAACCCGGTGCCGATCCACGAGACGGTGGCGGCGTAACCAAAAAGCTTAGCGAGGAGGGGCGGGTCCGATCGGGCCCGCCCCCTTTTCTATTGCTCAGGTCGGTAGCGCGGCAGGATCAGCCAGCCCGAACTATCGGAGACACCCGTGGACTGATCCTATGGTCTCCTCTCTCCAAGTATCACACGCCATAAAGGCTTCGGCAGGCCGCGTCGTACTCAGCGTACGAACTCAGTTGCCTGAGCCTCCGTCTCTCGAAGTTGCCATGAACGGTAAGGTTGGGCTCGTATTCTATAGGTGTCAGATCCACGAGGTTGTCGACAAAGCCCCTGCCTGTTCTAGCTCCCCTAACGACATCGACGGCGTGCTCGCTGCCTTGAATATGTCGCTCAATCCAACCGGGTGGCGGATCGGAAGGAAAGACCTTGCGCAGATAGGACGTAAAGCTTTCTCGGATCACCTGTTCGTTGCTATTCTGGGCAATCAAGTGAAGGCTCTTCAATGATCGATGCTGCTTCGTTGCCTGTGGCTAGCCGATCTCCGAGCCCGGCCAAGCGTGACCATTCGATCGAGTTCAAGTTAGGGATGGGGAGCCTCCGGAGGTGAGTTGCTTCAAGTTTTAGCGCCCCGCCTCCCATCACTGACGCCATCAATTCCATCGCCGTCACGCACCAGCTACTATTGAGGACAGCTAGCAGTGCGGTCCTACTGATCTGTGCATGATCCTCGATCCATAGAGTAGCGAAGTTGGCGTCGATCAGGACATGATCTGGGGCGTTGAGATATGCTCTTGGATGGAGATTATTGACACGCGGGACAAACAGGTCTGGACGATGCCGCGGGGCGAATGGGGGAAGCATGTACCAGAATCGCGGTGCCAATCGCGTGCTGTTTGGGCCGGCGGTGCTGGCGTTCGTCCTTACTGCGGACATCGCGGGAATAAACTGTGGCCTTTCGATTGATCCAACATTTGTTCTCCCTGCGACCCGAACGTAGCAGGCGAGATCATCCGGCATGAGCTTGTAGAGATTATGCACTGACCTGGAGAGATAGCTTCCATTAGCCTGGTGTGGTTGGAAGTCTTCAGGCAACATGTACTGATCGAGCATCAACGCCCGTCCTCTCAATGTTGAGCTGTCTAGGCTGAAGACGTTGCCCAATTCCGACTGCCTGCGAAGGACTGGAACAGTGCAATCTCTGGGAATACGAATGACGAAGAGTCCGAAAACGGGGTTGGTAGCTACGACTACTTCATCTCCGTCTTCCTCTACCGTATCTACATAGAAGAACTGATTAGCGCCGGTACGCAGCCCCTGACTGACGCCTATGTGCAGGTCAAGTAGAGTGGTCAGTCGTGCTTGTGACGAGCCGGCGAGCCATCTGGCAAGGGCAGCAGGGACCGCCGCTTGGGTCTCCGACGTAAGGTTGACGGAGCTTGCCTCGGTCAGCAGGGTGTTCTCCACATCGTTGAGCCATTTCTGCTTGAGCGCGCTCCGCCATAGGTTGTCCTGACTCTGCCGCAACGGTACCCAACTAGCTGGAATCGGCAGTGATGTGTTGGTGCGGGACTCGGACTGGGACAAGTGCTCAAGTAGATCGACAAAGCTGGCCTCGGGGTGCGTAGCTTGCGGGAAAAGATTGCCCACGATGCTTGCATCGTTCGCGGCCACCCTAGGTATGCGCAGGTGCAGGTACTCCTCATTCCCCTGGGCGAAGGCCGAGCGCCGCCTTTGGATCCGTTCAGCAACCAACAGAGTAGTCTTGATCTGAGCATCACTGAACCAGGCGGCGTGAGCGTCCTCAACCACGTAAGAAATCTTGAACCACCTCAGGAGCATATACTGGATGACCTGAGCGTAGTCTCGGGTGAGCCACGCTTCCGGGACGACCATAGCGAGCTTCCCGCCGACGCGAGTCAGCATCGCGCACAGTATCCAGGAGGGAAGCGCTAGATCGGAGAGCCCAGAGTAACCGGAGATGAGGCTCCTGAACAGCAGCCTGTCCACGGGATCCAAACTGGGGAACAGCTCGACCGATTGCAGCAGTCCGCTGCGGACCTCGACAGCTCCAGGAAGAGTTATCTCACCATCGTGAGTCTTGGAAAGGCTCTGATAGCGAACGTAGGGGGGATTGGTGATAACCAGATCAAAAGACAGCGCCGGCAGCTTGCGCAGAATCTCGGGATCGAAGGCGCTCCCCAACAATACGTGGGGTCGAGGCGAGGTCCAGGGAGCGAATCGATCCTCGGCTGCCTTCTGAGCCAAGGGATCGATCTCGATCCCCACTATCAGTTGCCCACCACCATCGGATTCGGCAGACACGGCTTCGAGCATGTCGCCGTTTCCGGCCATCGGATCGATTACGCATCGAGCGCCCTCGGCAGAAGCGATCGCGGCCAGCAACTTTGCCAAGCGCATCCCGGTATAGTACTGGCCAAGACGTTTCCTTCGATGCGGGTTCCCCGTTCAGTTGCTTCCCCCAAAGGTGTCGAGTATGGCATCGCCAGGCTTGGTCTGACAGCCAATCAGGAGTCCGATGGCCTCGGGAGAGATCTTCGGTGGGTAGGAAAAGGCGTTGTACAGCAGACCGGTGCGGGAAGATGGTAAGGGCCTAGAATACAATGCGTTCAGATCTGGGAACTTCTGAGCGTGCGTCACATCCATCACGCTGAAGAATCGCCTCCAGATACTCTTGGTTTGACAGCGCCATTAGCGCATGCGCTGCCGGCTTTGGCAGAACCCGCTTCCTTAGAGCTTACCCTGCCCCATCATACGCTCGCAGTAACGGCTTGTCAGAAGTGGCCAGTTTGGCACGTCTGGTATGCGCTGCAAGGCAAGCGACCTGTCGCGCCGTGAGGGAAGTGGCGTTATCGTGCATTTCGGTCAGAACCATTATATCTGAAAGCTGTGGAAGAAGGATCTTCGGGACTGGGACGGTGAGGATACTGTATCAACCCCATTTTGCGATTCTGCGCTCAACGGTCTTGGCATTACTGTGCGAAACCCTGGGGTCGACCCGCTGCGCAAGCCCTCCACACGAACC
>DAHXJB010000360.1:0-5213 GCA_027372455.1 Chloroflexota bacterium
GGCATCCCGATTTGCCTCCTGAATCTTGGCGTTTCCAACCACCAAGCCAGCGGCAATTGCGATGCCTGCCCCTTTTCTATGCTGCATCAACAACTAACATGCCTTAAGTTAACGCGTATGGGGATGAACCCCCGCCCTACCGATCCAAATCACCTTGGCGCAGTACTAGTGCTTCGACACAGTGAAGGTGATGGTTACTGTCATGCTGAGCGTCAGCGAAGCATCTCCTCGTCACTGGAGATCCTTCGCTATCGCTAAGGATGACAGGCTATCAGGATCAGCGTGTCAAGATACTAGGGCGGGTTTCAAACCCGCCCCTACAATGGCGGAACCGCTGCCACAATCCGAGGGGGCGTGAGTCTGTGGCTGCTGAGCGGCGATTTCGCTTAAGCTAACGCGAATGGGTGCAAGGTTCCGCCCGACCCCGTGGAATTGCGGAACGACCCTCTCAGTCCTGCTGCCTGTCCCACTCTATGTCCTGAAAGCCGCGCATGGGGCAGAACTTGGGGCCGCACATGGAGCAGGCGCGGCCATCTTCGACGCAGGAGTCCGAGTGGGCGTCGCGGTACATGCTCTTGGCCATGTCGGGATCCAGGGCGAGAGCGAACTGAGCCTTCCAGTCGAATCCTGCCCTGGCCCGGGACATGGCATCGTCCCGGTCTCGCGCGCCGGCCCGACCCCTTGCCACGTCGGCAGCGTGGGCAGCGAGCTTGTGGGCTACGATGCCGATCCGCACGTCCTCCTGATCCGGCAGACCCAGATGCTCTTTAGGGGTGACGTAGCACAGCATGTCGGCCCCATACCAGGCGATCATGGCGCCCCCGATGGCCGAGGTGATGTGATCGTATCCCGGGGCTACATCGGTGACCAGCGGGCCCAGGGTGTAGAACGGGGCGCCGTGGCAGAGCTCCTTCTCCTTGCGGACGTTCATCTCGATCTGGTTCATGGGTACGTGCCCCGGCCCTTCGATCATGACCTGAACGTCTTTTTCCCACGCTCTCTGGGTCAGTTCCCCCAGGGTGGCCAACTCGGCGAACTGGGCTTCGTCGGAGGCGTCGGCCAGGCACCCAGGGCGCAGGCCATCCCCGAGGCTCAAGGCGACATCGTAGCGTCGGGCGATCTCCAGTATGTCGTCGAACCGCTCGTACAGGGGGTTCTCCCGGTTGTGATAGGCCATCCAGCGGGCGAGGAGACCTCCCCCTCGGCTGACGATGCCTACAAGCCGTTTCCTGGCAAGAGGCAGATGCCTGTGCAGGAGGCCGCAGTGGACGGTCATGTAGTCTACCCCCTGCTGCGCCTGCCGTTCGATGACCGACAGTAGGAGATCCGGGGTCAGATCCTCGGCCCTGTCCACCATGGCGGTTGCCTGATAGATGGGCACCGTACCTATCGGGACGGGACTCGCCCCAATGATGGCCGTGCGGATGGCATCCAGGTCTCCACCGGTGGAAAGGTCCATCACCGTGTCGGCCCCGTAGCGGATGGAGATCCGCAACTTCTCCAATTCGGTCTCGATGTCGCTCTTCACCGTCGAGTTGCCTATGTTGGCGTTGATCTTGACCCGAGCCACGGCGCCGATAGCCATCGGCTCCAGGGTGGTGTGGTTGACGTTGGCGGGAATGATGAGCCGACCGGCAGCGACCTCAGCACGAACGAGTTCGCTGTCGATTTCCTCCCGCGCGGCAACCTGCCGCATGGCAGGTGTGAGCTCGCCCCTGCGGGCGAAGAGCTTTTGGGTCGAAGTGGTACGGACGTTTGTGCGGACCTCTAGCGCCATCGTCTTCTCCTTCACGGCTAGCGACACCGACGAGACGAAGGCCGAATCTAGGAGGATGAGTGGCAGTAGACTCTGAACTTCCTGTGGGAGGCCACAGAATACAACGGGCCACCAACAAGAACATGGTGGCCCGACTGCTGTCTACGAAAGCCGCTTTCCCTACGCCGGTGCTAACCGGTTCAGGTTCTAAGAGTTGGTGGTCTTGATACCGCCTCTCAGCTACTCGCTCCCCCAGCGGCCAGGCTATTCGGTTGTCGCGGAATGCAATGACTACAGGGTGCATGATAGTGCAGGCACGCGGCCGCGTCAACCGGACAGGTTCGAATGGCTCATCAGGTTGCCCGGAACCGAGAGTCTTCCGAAAAGGTTCTGGTCCAAGGCTGCCATGAGCAATAAGTTACTGCTTCTCCGAGACTCCGGCATCGGCGAAGGTAGCCATCTCCGCCAGAACTTTGGTGGCTGCCTCCACAATGGAAATCGCCAGTGCAGCGCCAGTACCCTCCCCGAGGCGCAACCGCAGATCCAGGACTGGCTCAAGGTCCATGTGGGCCAGCGCGTAGGTGTGCCCACCCTCGACGGAGCGATGGCCCGCGATCAGGTATGGCCGCACGGCCGGGGCGAGCCCGACCGCGATCAGGGCGGCCGCACCGGAGATGAAGCCATCGACGACCACCGCGACTCGATTCGCCGCGGCACCAAGGATCACGCCAGCAAGCCCGGCGATCTCAAAGCCCCCGACCTTCGCCAGCACGTCGAGCGCATCCACCGGGTTCGGTCTGTTCACGGCCAGAGCCCTCTCGATCACCGCGACCTTCAGACTTAGCCCGGTGTCGTCCAGTCCGGTCCCGCGACCGGTCACTTCGGTCACCGGTCTACCGGTGATTGCGGCGACGATGGCGGAGCTGGGTGTGGTGTTGCCGATGCCCATGTCGCCTGTCCCGACTACGTCCAACCCCTTCGCCACCTCGGTCTCGACGACCGCAATGCCGGCCTCGACAGCCTGAACTGCCTGCTCCCGGCTCATCGCCGGTCCGGCGAGGAGACTGGCAGTCCCGGGCCCCACCTTCTTGACCACCAGTTGCGGATGGGGTGGTAAGTCGACCGCTACGCCCATGTCCACGACGACCACGCGGGCACCGACATGTCTGGCCAGGACGTTGATCCCAGCCCCGCCGCTCAGGAAGTTTAGCACCATCTGCGGGGTTACCTCGGCCGGGTAGGCGCTTACTCCATCCCGAGTGACACCGTGGTCGCCGGCCATCGTGATGATGGCTTTGTCGACGACCCTCGGAATGGCCCGACCCTGAATGCCGGCCATCTGGATCGATAGCTCCTCCAGCCTCCCCAGGCTTCCCTGGGGCTTCGTCAAGACGTCCTGGCGGGCTCTGGCGGCAGCCATCGCGTCACCGTCCAGCGGCTCGATCCGTGCTATGGTCTTCTCCAATACGTTCATGGTCGCATTCCCTTCTTCAAATCCGGTTCGAGCGAGATCAGGATCTCCGCGGGTTACCCGCAAAGTCCGGGTTCAACGCGCCACGCAGTAGTCGACCTGAAGTTCACTCCGGGCTCCTTCCCGCAATAGTTGTTGGACCTTGCCCTCGGCGATCAGCCCGAAGGCCAGCTTTGCCAGCCCTTTGTAGAACTTGCAGTAGGGGGATGCCCTCAGCATATCTCCGTGCATCCCTTGCGCTTCGGCAGGACAGGGGGCACCGCAGATGTGGCGGAGACCGCAGTCTCGACACTCCTCGATCCGCTCCACGGTGCGATCCCGCACCTGCTGGAAAGGAGCCGATCCCACCGCGGTCTCGATGCTATCTCGAAAGATGTTGCCCCCGGAGAAGCCCGGGAGACCCTGGAACTCGCCACACGGGATCATCTCCCCGCTGCCGGTAACGGCAAGGAAGCAACGGCCCCCACCGCAGGGGGTGATGTCACACATCAATCGTCGCCCCTCCGGTGCCACGATGGCCAGCACCAGATTGGAGAAATCGCCGATCAGGATTGGCCGGCCGGATCGTTCCGAAAGCTCCAGGGCTCGTCGGACTGCCTTGGTGAAGCCAGCCAGCAGGCTATCGCAATCGGGTTGGAAGTCCCGGGCGTAGGGCTGGGAGCCTCGAACAGGGTTCATCAGAGCCACCGGAACCCTTCTGTCGTGCAGGAAATCCACGAGCCCGGCCAGATGACCGACGTTGTAGCGTGTGATAGTCGTTACCACGTTGAGTCCCGCGTAACCTCCGAAGGACTCGATAGCCCGCACCGTCCGATCGAAGGCCCGCTTTCCTCCCGGCGCACGACGAAGATAGGCATGTACCTCGGGGTCATACGAGTCCAGCGAGATGCCGACACTGACCAGCATCTCCTTGAGAAAGTCGATGTCCTCATCTTCGAGCAGCACCCCATCGGTCTGGAGACCGAAGGAGAAGCTATCCTTGTAGTTCCGGATGGCCCAGAACAGCGTATCTTTCACCACCAGTGGTTCGCTGCCGTGAAAGATGATCACCGGCTTGCGTCCACCCATGTCCTGCCGAGAGAAAAAACTCTCTGCCTTCTCCAGAACTGTCCCCAGTTGCTCCTTGTCCATCTGCGCCCCGTTGCGCCGGATCTCGGGGGGGATATAGCAGTAGCGACAATCGGCGTGGCAGGCATCGTTGGGGTTGACGTAGAGCGCCGTCAGATGCGTCTCAAAGCGGAATTGCCGCAGTCGCTCTTCCAACTCATCGGCTACCCGCGAGTGTATCGCGGCCGCTTCGGCCTTCGCGCCCTCACGGGTCTTGTCCACGATCGCCCAGAATACCCGGTCGGGATCCAACAGGAGATCCTGTTGGTCATTCAGGTCAAAGGTGTTCACGGATCGGCGAGTAGTACAGGTCCACTCCATGGTTCTGTTTCCAATATCGAGAGTGGCTGGGGAGGAATAGATCGCCTCCCCAGCCCCGGGACTTAGAGGACTGTTTTCTCTGGTTCCAGATCGCCGTACATATAGTAGTGGGATAGGCCGTTCGCGGTGCGACCGCATCGAAGGCGGTAGAGCAGTAACTCCCGCGCCGACTTCTTCAGGACTGTCTCGATGCTTGTCTCTCCTTGGATCTCAGCCGCCATTAGAGGCTCATTCACGCTCATGACCATTTCTCCTCACTCTTGGTTCAAGATCTCGACTCGTTCGTGACAGTGAAACGAGGGTGGCCGGCCTGCTCTCGGCCTGACACCTCCGACGAAGGCCCCCCTTCGGGGCAAAATAAGAGCCCCCCGACTAGCATTCTCGCCAGCCGAAGGGCGCATGGTGACGCCATATTACGCCGCCCACGCCGACCTGGAGCGTGTTAGCCGAGGGCTTCTAGGCAGGTCTCCTGGCTCGTGGATCTCAGCTTTCCCGCGCCTTCCCACCTTTCGGCAGTGGCACTTTGCGGGTCAGCTCCCCACTCACAGTGGCGGGCCC
>DAHXJB010000366.1:0-3398 GCA_027372455.1 Chloroflexota bacterium
GCGCTGGACCTGATAGAGGTTCCGGCAGGTTCGATCATGGACCTGCCCCCGTTGGTCGTGCGGGCCACCGGAGTGGAGGGACTGAAGTCGGCCGCGTCGGTAGGTAAACTGCTTCTCATAGCCGATCCGGTGCTGCTTCTAGGTACGGAAGGGGTTGCGAGTCTAATGTCAGAGGCCGCGCGCATCGGGGGTCCAGCAGCCGGTCGCGATAACGGGAACTCGGAGTAAGAGATGTCCATGGGCATCGATCGGTCCGCCTATATGGGGGCTTTCCGGGAGGAGATGCTGGAGCATCTCCAACAGGTGACCCAGGGGCTGCTTTCTCTGGAGAGCCATCCCGAAGATGGCTCAGTCGTAGGAGAGTTGTTCCGCCGTGTTCACACCATCAAGGGCTCAGCCCGGATGATGGGTTTCACGGAGATGGCGGACCTGGCTCACTCGATGGAAGATGTGCTAGACCAGATGCGGTCGGGCCGGCTGCGTGCCGGCGCGCCGCTGTTGGACGCCATGCTGAGTGCTGTGGACCTGCTAAGGGAGCTGGCGAAGAACCCTTCGCCTGGCGACGGCGACCGACCCGACGTGCAGGCAGTTCTGCGGTGGCTCGCGGATCTCGGCGGTGGTTCCGCCAACGTGGCGGAGGGTCCAGCCCCCACGCTTCCCGACCAACCCCCCGCCCCAGTGAGAGCCGAACGGATAGACGCTGGCAGCCGTGACACAGTTCGGGTCGGAGTTGGACGTATCGATACCATTCTAAATCTGGCCGGCGAACTGATGGTACTGGAGGCAGCGCGGAAGCAGTGGCTAGAGGATCTCAGCCAGTGGACGCAAATGCTGGACACCGCGGGGGCGGTAGCGCGAAACGCTGGTTTGAAGGGGTTGAGCGATCAGGCTCAGCAGCTATCTAGCGACGCGGCTAGGGCAGCGAAGAGGTATCGGCGACTGTTTGTCCAGCAGGCTGAGTTGGTTCGAGAGCTACACTACCAGGTTTCGACCCTGCGAATGTTGCCAACTAGGTCCATCTTCTCGACTCTTCCGCGAGCCGCCCGGGACCTTGCCAAAGAGGAAGGCAAGGAGGTGGAGGTCGTCACACAGGGTGAGGACACCGAAGTCGATCGGGAGGTGCTCGAGCGGGTGCGGGATCCGTTGCTCCACCTACTGAGCAATGCCATCCATCACGGTATTGAGATCCCCTCAGACAGAGCTGCGGCCGGGAAGCCGAGGGTGGGAAGGGTCCGCATAACCGCGTACAGCCGTGGCGAGCAGGCGGTCATTGAGGTGGAGGACGACGGCGCGGGAGTGGACTTTCCAGCTGTGCGCCAGGCGGCCGTCGGTCTAGGAATGCTGGGCACGGCCGACGCGGAGCAGTTGGACGACTCGGAATCTGCTCGCTTGCTCTTCTTGCCTGGCCTGACCACCAGCAGGGTAGTCAGCGGGGCTGCAGGTCGAGGCGTAGGACTGGATGTCGTGAAGTCGGAGCTCGACGCCCTGAAGGGACGGGTATTCCTGGAGACCAGGAAGGGCGAGGGAACGAAAGTTGGCCTCGAGTTTCCCATTACCATGGCCTTCACGCACGTGCTGCTGGTGGAGATCGGACAGTCCATCTATGGGATCCCCTGCTCCTCCACGCAAGGGATCGCCGAGGTGCCAACGAAGGTGGTCCTGCGCACCCTGCGTGGCCGCGAGGCGTTGGACATGACAGGTCGCGCTGTACCTCTGGTGTGGACCCACCGGCTGCTGGGTGTGGAGCCTGCCCATGCGGCCGAGATGGCCCGATGGCCGGCGTTGCTGCTGGGCCCGGCGGAGAGACCGATGGCCTTCGCTGTGGACCGGGTTATCGGCGACGAGAATGTGATCGTCAAGCCGCTGAGTCCGCTCCTTCGCCGGCTTCCCAACGTGTCTGGAGGGATCATCCTTGGGGATGGCCGTGTTGCCTTGCTACTTTCTGCCACAGCGCTAATGGACGCCGCCATCGGACATCAGACTTCACCGCCTGTGACTCCTCCCTCGCGGAAGGCGAGGGCAAAGGCTTTGCGGTTGCTGGTGGTGGACGACGCTGCCATCAGCAGGGAACTTGAGAGGGGGATCCTGTCGGCAGCCGGTTACGAGGTGGAGACCGCGGTGGATGGGGTGGATGCCCTGGAGAAGCTGAAGTCCGGTGACTATGCGCTCGTGGTGGCGGACGTGGATATGCCGAGGATGAACGGACTGGAGCTGACCGCAACCATCAGGGCGGACCCATCGATGGCCGAGTTGCCTGTGGTGATAGTGAGCGCCAGGGAGAGCGATGAGGATCGCAGGCGAGGAATGGAGGTTGGAGCCCAGGCGTATGTTGGCAAGGGCTCCTTCGACCAGACGACGCTGTTAGATGCCATCGAATCCCTTATTGGTTGAGTTGGAGTCGCGGGGGGATCTTGAAGTCAGGTTGAGAGGCAGCTCTTTGGTGGAGAAACCGGGTAGTTACCTGACTCGAAGCGAATATCTCCTATTCCAGGACTTGATTGGGAGTGCTAGCGGCCTTCACATCCAGGAGAGGGATTGGACGCCACTACGCGCCGCACTGTGCGAGCGGGCATCCGCCGTCCAGAGCAGCAGCTTCGGCGAGTATTACGAGCTGTTGCGCGCTTCTGACGGAACCGAGGAGCTGAGTCGGCTGATAGAGCTGTTGACTGTGCACGAGACAGCATTCTTCCGCAATCAGTCCCACTTCGATCTACTGGTCCGCAGGATCATTCCCGAGTTGGTATCCAAGAACGGGGATACCCGGCGCATCAAGATTTGGAGCGCAGGCTGCTCCACCGGCCAGGAAGCCTACTCCATAGCGATCTCACTGCTGGAGGCCTTACCAGAGATCAGCGAGTGGCAGGTAGAGGTGGTAGCAACCGACATCAGCCATCGAGCCCTAGATCAGGCGCGAGTAGGAATCTACCCGTCACGCTCTCTGAGAAACGTCGATCCCACGTTTCTGGACCGCTACTTCGAGCCCGCGGACGGGGGTTACCAAGTCTCCGAGCGTGTGCGGAAGCCGGTGCGATTCGAATACCTGAATCTGGTGAAGGAGCCATTTCCGTTGGCGGCCCTTAGCCCGATGGACGTCGTGTTCTGTGAAAACGTTACTATCTACTTCAAGTTGGAATCCACACGACGCGTGATTCGCAACTTCTACGACGTGTTGAGCACGGGGGGATATCTCTTTCTGGGGTATTCAGAGACCCTCTGGCAGATCTCCGAGGACTTCTCATTGAGAGAAATGGATGGGACCTTCGTGTACCAGCGACCGTCCAACCCCTCCGGGATGGCTGCGGAAAGGTCAGTGGCCGCTAGAGCAACCCCAGTCGCGGCACCTCTCCGGAGGCGAGTGATCTCTGCTGTGGATCGTGGTAGAGGGGTAGGCAGGCGCC
>DAHXJB010000526.1:0-2578 GCA_027372455.1 Chloroflexota bacterium
TATCCAGTGTCGTAAGCCGATAATGGAGGTAACCGAGGAGGACTGTGACGGGGTCAACGCGGTGAACTTGAAGGGGCTCTATTTCTGCTCTCAGGCCGTGGCCCGACAGATGTTTAAGCAGGGCAAAGGTAAGATCATAAACATCGCCTCTCTTACCTCCACTATCGGGATAGCCAACGTCAGTATCTACACTGCCACGAAGTCCGGCGTGCTCGGTCTCACCAGGGTCATGTCAAGGGAGTGGTCCGCACGGGGGATCAACGTTAACGCCATCGGCCCCGGCTACTTCAGGACGGAGATGACTAAGAGGCTGTACGATGATCCGGCCATGAACCGGTGGGTCATCGATCGGACCCCGATGGGCAGATGGGGCGAAGTGGCGGAACTGAAGGGTACCGCCGTGTTCCTGGCTTCCGATGCCTCGGATTTCGTGACGGGCCAGCTGATCAACGTGGATGGTGGCTGGCTTTCGGCGTAGCTGAACGCTTCTGGCCGCCACGTTTGGGGGTAGAGTGGGGCTGAAGGAGCAGATCCAAGACCAAGCTCAGGATGCCGGATTCGATCTGGTCGGCGTAGCTTCCGCGGAGCCACTCCCTGAGGCGGAGAGGGCCACCCTGGAGCGGCTGCGTTCCGGCATGCTCGGGGGGATGACCTGGATCACCGAGGATCGAGTGCGGCTGTCCTGTGCCCCGCCGAGGCTGCTCCCCTCCGCCCGCTCGGTGATCGTGTTGGGGAAAGGATACCTCTCTCGTGAGCCGTCTGAGGTCGATCGCTTGGATGCGCCGCGCGGAAGGATAGCTCGGTACGCGTGGGGCGAAGACTACCACGACTTCATGCCACCGCGTATGGCTCGGCTGATGGAGTCTCTGGCCGCCGGTTTGGGGCGGCGCCCGACCTCCAGCTTCTTCGTGGACAGCAGGCCGCTGGCGGAGAAGGCCGTCGCGGTGCGGTCCGGGGTGGGTTGGTTCGGGAAGAACGGTTGCGTCATCACTCGTGGCCACGGCTCTTGGGTGCTTCTGGCGGAGATCCTCACGGATCTGGAACTGGAGCCCGACTCACCTTCGCGTCGGGATTGCGGACGGTGCCGCATCTGCCTCGATCGCTGTCCCACCGGCGCCATTGTGGCCCCTTACGTGGTGGACGCCCGTCGCTGCATATCCTATCTAACCATCGAGCACAAGGGTGCGATCCCGCTCGAGCTTCGACCCCTGATGGTCGACTGGATCTTCGGCTGTGATCTGTGCCAGGAGTTCTGTCCCCACAACCGCGCGGTGCCAAGTGTGGTGGACTCCGCGCTCATTCCCCGGGCGGCTGTTGGGTCCAGACCTGCCCTGATCCCCTTGCTGGGTCTCGATCGCCGGGCCTTCAACAGGTTATTTCGAGGGAGTCCGCTCCTGCGTCCCAAGAGAAGGGGATTGTTGCGGAACGTGGCCGTGGCTCTGGGGAATTCCCGTGATCCGTCTGTGGTCCCCGCCCTGACGGACGCAATGGCCGATGAGGAGCCGCTGGTTCGATCCCATGCCGCTTGGGCGCTGGGGCAGATCGGTGGCCCGGCCGCGCGTCTCGCTCTGGCGAACGCATTGAGTCGCGAGGTCGACGAGTCGGTGCGAGCGGAGATTCGGCAGGCGCTATCTTGATGAGGTAGTTTCTCTCACGTTCTATAATGGCGGCAACGCTTTGGATTGGAGCCGGTGAAGCTCCGGCGCGATCAACCGATCGAACGAAGGAGGCTTTGGGAATGGCCACCCTGGAGAGCTACATCGCCGAGAACGAGCCCAGATTTCTGGAGGAACTGAAGGAGTTCATCCGGATACCCAGCATCAGTGCCCTGCCGGAGTATCGAGGGGAGATGGATCGGTGTGCAAACTACGCCGCCGACCAGATGAGGACCGCGGGACTGCAAAGAGCGGAGGTAATGGCTACCGGAGGGGCGCCGGTGGTTTATGGGGAGTGGATGGGTGCACCCGGGCGTCCCACCGTGCTGGTATATGGCCACTACGACGTGCAGCCGGTCGATCCGGTGGACTTGTGGAGCACTCCGCCATTCGATCCGCAGGTAAAAGGCAACGAGCTGTACGCTCGAGGGTCCGCCGACGATAAAGGCCAGGCCTTCCTGCACTGGAAGGCGGTCGAGGCGCACATGCGGGTGAATGGGCGGCTTCCGGTCAACCTAAAATTCCTAATCGAGGGCGAAGAGGAGGTAGGCAGCGGCCACCTGGATCGTTTCCTGGAAGATCACAAGGAGCTGCTGAAGACCGACCTGGTAGTTGTTTCCGACACCAGTTGGTTTGGTCGCGGTTTACCGTCCATTTGCTATGGGCTTCGTGGCCTGGCCTATTTGCAGGTGAATCTGAAGGTGGCCAACACCGATCTTCATTCCGGCAGCTTTGGGGGAAGCGTGGCCAACCCGATCCAGCTGCTGGCCGGCATCATCGCTGGTTTGAAGGATGACCAGGGCAGGATCACCGTGCCTGGGTTCTACGATCGTGTGCGTCCCATCGCCCCAGAAGAGCGGCAGCAGTTCGCGAGCCTACCATTCGACGCGGACAAGTTCCAGAGCGAGATTGGGGCGAAGGCC
>DAHXJB010000531.1:0-2500 GCA_027372455.1 Chloroflexota bacterium
CCCCGGGCCACCATGATGGCGTCGCTGGCCCCCAGGATCTCCTCGAAGTTGGCGACGGCCTCGTGCTTCTCGATCTTGGACATTATCGGGATGTCGGCCCCCTGCCGCTCCATCATCGCCCGCAACTGGCGGACGTCGTCACCAGCCCGAACGAAGGACATCGCCACGTAGTCCACCCCCTGCTGGATCCCGAAGGCGAGGTCGGCCTGATCTTTCTCTGTGATGGTGGGGACGGTCAGGGTCCGGCCGGGGACGTTGACTCCTTTGTGGGACTTGAGGGTGCCGCCGAGGGCTACCGTGCAGAAGACATCGTTTCCCGCCGTGCTTTCTACGCTGAGCTCGATTGTGCCGTCGTCGAGCATGATCCGGTCGCCGGGCTTCACGTCCCGAGACAACGGTGCGCCCCGAACCGTCGCCTTCAGGACCGTTCCCGCCACCTCGTCCGTCGTGAGGACGAAGCGATTGCCAGCCACCAGCTCTGCCTGACCCTCGGCCATCGCGCCCACCCGGATTCTGGGGCCCTGCAGGTCCTGGAGGACGGCCACCACCTTGCCCTCCTCGGCGGCCACCCTCCGCACCGCCGCGATGAGGGCCCCGTGGCTCTCGTGAGTCCCGTGCGAGAAGTTGAGGCGAGCCACGTCCATGCCGGCCCTGATCATCGCCCGAAGGGTGTCCTCCGGGGAGCACGCCGGGCCGAGGGTGCAGACGATCTTGGTTCGGCGCATGGGCACCTCCAGGACTAAGGACTAAGGACTAAGGAGCTACGCTCGGACCGGTAAGTAGGAGCGTGGGGGTTTTCTACACAGCAACGAACGTGCCCTTGAGTTCCGCGCGCAGCGGGCGATGCTTGGCAAGGTACGCCCGCATTGCATCAATCGCTCGGTCGGGACGATTCTCACGCTGACGCCCGTATTTGCGCGCGACGCCTTGTTCGGTGACAAACGCCGTGGGGTAAGAGCGCGCCGGTTGAACCTCTTCATTGCCCACAAACACGTGTTGGATGCGCTGCCCGAGCGGGTTTTCGATCTTGAAGTAAACGTTTAGACCAAGACCGCGTTTGACGTACCCACCCATCTGATCGTACGGATCGCGCGCAAAAGTCCGTTCAAGGTTCTCCTCCAGCATACGCCCCTCGTTCGTGGCACGCATCTGCTTTACGAGTGTGGCAATGCGGGCATAACCTCCCGCAGGACGATAGATTGCCTGACCATCCCGCCAAAACATCTCCTGATGTGTGTCCATGTAGCCGTGGCTGTCGTTCAGTTGAACGATTGTAAGCTTCTTACTGCCGCTCATTCCCCTCTCCTCGTTCGACCGGGTCCAACTGGTCCCCATGGGATATCCCATCGTCAAGACAGCTTTCGGGCGAGTTCTCGTTGGGATCCTGAGCCAAGTACCTCGTGTGATATGTTTGCAGGGATCGGGTATCCCAGAGATAATGACCCTGCACTCAGGCCTGGTCAAGCGGGGTATTCTTGGACTCCTCCGTGCAGTGCTGATCGAGCGTGGTCAAGCGGCATCCATCGCATTCGGTGCCGCAATTTCGGTACCAACCTCAACCACCATGGATGGTTCAACAAACAGGTCACATTGGGCCGGTCGGTGGAGCGGCCACAATCGTCAATGCGCTGCCCTGACGGACAAAGCAATACCACTATCCGAAGGGTTGCCTGATATTGATCGAGTATGAGCTTATCATCCTCGCCGGCTCGGTGATCGCGGGCATCGTGGGTGCGCTGGCTGGCCTTGGCGGCGGCGTGCTCGTGGTACCGCTTCTCACCGTCGGCTTCGGAGTGGACATCCACTATGCCATCGGGGCCAGCATAGTCTCGGTCATCGCCACCTCTAGTGGCGCGGCCGCGGCCTACGTTCGCGACCAGCTCACCAACCTGCGGGTGGGCATGTTCCTGGAGATGGCGACCACGTCCGGCGCCATCGCGGGGGCGCTGGTGGCGGGCCTGATACATCCCGCCATCCTTTTCGTCCTGTTTGGCTTTGTGCTGGCCATATCGGCCGCCCCCCTGGTGGCGCGCTTGGGCGAAGAGCTTCCCCAGGGTGTGGCGAACGACCGCTGGGCCAAACGACTTCGGCTCGGCTCCAGCTACTATGACGGAGCGCTCGACCGCACCGTGACGTATGACGTAACCCACGTGCCTGTTGGTTTCGCCATGATGTGGGTGGCGGGCCTGATTTCAGGCTTGCTGGGGATCGGCAGTGGCACTTTCAAGGTTCTGGCCATGGATACCGCGATGCGGCTCCCGATGAAGGTCTCAACGACCACCAGCAACTTCATGATCGGAGTCACCGCGGCGGCCAGCGCCGGGATCTACTTCAGCCGCGGCGACGTGCATCCGCTGATCGCCGCGCCGGTGGCCCTGGGGGTGTTAATCGGCGCCGGGTTGGGAAGCCGTCTTCTGGTGAGGCTGAGCAACGCGACGCTTCGGAAGCTGTTCGTGCCGTTGCTCCTCATCATTGCTCTGGAGATGATCCTGCGCGGGTT
>DAHXJB010000367.1:0-10828 GCA_027372455.1 Chloroflexota bacterium
CTGGTGATCGTCGGGCTGGTGTCTATGCCCGTCGCCATCTACTCGGTCGGGTACCTGCACCACTCTGGCGCCCACCGCGACCTGCGGCCTACCGGTGCCCTGATGAACCTGCTGCTGCTCTCGCTGGTGCTCATCCTGGCCGCCGATGACGCCGTGCTGTTCCTGATGGCCTGGGAGGCGATGGCCTTCCTGAGCTACCTGGCGGTCAACTTCGAGTACCGCGACCCGCGTGTCATCCGGGCCGGCTTCCTGATGCTGGCAGTGAGCGAGCTGGGCACCGTGGGCATCCTGGCGGCCTTCCTCTTCCTCTTCCGGCAAGCAGGCAGCTTCGACTATGCCAGCTTGCGGGCGGGCGCGGCCGGCCTGTCGGCGCCGTTGCGTGACCTGGTCTTCCTGCTGGCCTTCTTCGGCTTCGGCGCCAAGGCCGGTATCCTGCCGCTCCAGGTCTGGCTGCCCGAGGCCCACCCCGCCGCGCCCAGCCACATCTCCTCGCTCCTCTCGGCGGTGATCATCAAGCTGGGCATCTATGGGATGCTGCGCCTGATCGTTGACATCCTCGGGGGCGGGCCTGCCTGGTGGGGGCTCTTCGTCCTGGGCATCGGCGCCATCACGGCGCTGATCGGTATCCTCCATGCCCTGGTCCAGCACGACCTGAAGCGGGTCCTCGCCTACTCCAGCATTGAGAACGTCGGGATCATCCTGGCCGGCCTCGGGCTGGCCCTCACCTTCGCTGCCTACCACCTCACCGTGCTGGCGGCCCTGGCGGCCATCGCCGCCCTCTACCACACCCTGAACCATGCGGTCTACAAGGGACTCCTGTTCCTGGGCGCTGGCGCGGTCGACCACGCCACCGGAACCCGGGACCTGGACCGCCTGGGCGGGCTGATCCGGCTGATGCCGTGGACCTCGGGCTTCTTCCTGGTGGCTGCCCTGGCCATCTCGGCGGTGCCGCCGCTCAACGGTTACATCAGCGAGTGGATGATTCTGGAGACAATGCTCCAGAGCTACGCCCTCCCCGATACAGGGGCGAAGGTGATCGTGGCTGCTGGTGGGGCGATCCTGGCCCTGACGGCGGCTATCGCGGTGACAGCTTTTGTCCGGGCCTTCGGGGTTTCCTTCCTGGGGATGCCACGGAGTGACCAGGCGGCCAAAGCCCGCGAGGTGCCGGCAAGCATGCGCGCGGCCATGGGGTTCCTGGCGGTCCTCGCCGCGGCCCTGGGAGTCTTCCCTACATTGGTCTTGCCCTTCCTCGATCGAGCGACGACCCCCATCTTCGGCGTAAGCGTCGCCAACCGGATCGTGCCGCCCCTTTTCACCGACCACCCGGGCGAATACGCACCGCTGGTGGGACTGGGCGGCGGCCTCTTCCGAGGGCTGATTCAGGTCAATGGTCTTGTGGTCATCCCGGCGCCCGGCTTCTCCACGATAAACTCTCCGACCTACCTGACGCTAGCCCTGCTGATCTTCGTGGGGCTAACGCTGCTTGGTCTGCGATTGGTTCGGCCCATGGGGGCCAGGCGAACTGGACCGGTGTGGGCCTGTGGAATCCCGCGCTTCACACCGCGCATGCAGTACACCGGTCTCGCCTACGCTAACCCCGTCCGGCTGATCTTCAACGGCTTGTATCGCTCCACCGCAGCGCTGCGGCAGGTGGCGCCAGCCTCGCGGCATCGAGAGGGACGCATCGAGTACACGCAGGAAGTGCCCGGCCCCTTCGCGCGAGAGCTCTACCGGCCACTGCAGACCGCGGTTGGGCTGCTGGCGGAGCGGGTAAAAGTGGTGCAATCGGGGAACGTGAACCAGTACGTCGGCTACATCTTCGCTATCGTGCTGATCGTGCTCGCGTTGCGAGCGATATAGGGGGTGGGTAGATGTTCAGGCATCTGGTAGTGGCCCTGGACGGTTCCGAGAGCTCCTGGCGGGCCCTGGATGTCGCCCTCGACCTCGCCGCGCGGGCTGGTGCGGAGGTGGATGTGGTCTCGGTCGAGGAGGAGTCGCCCAAGTACGTCGCCACGCGAGAGGAGTCCGCGGCGGAGCGGTCCGAAGCGGATAGCTACTACTCTGGGCTGCACGAGGAGGCCGGACGGCGTGCCGCGCGGCACGGGGTACCATTCCGTACACAGATCCTCAGAGGCCACGAGGTCCAGTCTCTCGTGGACTACGTTTGTTCCGACGGCTACGACCTTCTGGTCGTGGGACACCGAGGTCACTCTGGGGTTTGGGGAGCCTTTCTGGGAAGCACCGCCGACAAGCTGGTGGGCCACGCGCCCTGCAGCGTGCTGGTGGTTCGACCTAACCCGACCGGCGGTCCCTTCAAGCGCCTTCTAGTGGGGCTGGACGGCTCCCCGTTGGGACAACGGGCCGCCGAGGCGGCGCTACAACTTGCCCGACTGTGGGGTGCCAGCGTCAACGGCCTCTCCGTGGCGGAGGGAGAGCCGGCCGCAGCCAGCAGGGGGAGAGACCAGGCGAGGGACGACTACTTGAAGCAGGTGCAGATCGCGGCGGGGGAGCAGGCGCTGGGGGCGGGGGTGAGCTTCCAGCCGGCCCTCCGACACGGCTACGCGGCCGGCGCCATCGTCGGACAAGCGCAACGGGAAGACATCGATCTGATCGTGGTCGGCGCCACCGGCCACGAACGACCATGGAGTCCCACCACCGGGGGGACGGCCCGCAAGGTGGCCAACGAGGCGCCCTGCGGGGTGCTGGTGATCCGCCCCCCGCTTGTGGCACGCAAGGTGCGCGACGTGATGACTCTGGAGGTGGCCAGCGTGGCTACTACGGCGCCATTGGCTGAAGTAGTGGATCTGCTGGTGCGGCGCGACGTCAAGGCCGTGCCGGTGGTGGACGCCGAAAGGCGCGTAGTGGGTATCATTACAGGGGGAGACCTTCTCACCCGGGGCCGGCTCGGGCTTCGGCTGAGCGTACAGCGGGACCTGAGCGCCGAGGAGTTCGCCGAGCAGGTGCGAGCTTTGGGCGTCGGGCAGCAAACGGTCCGCGAGGTGATGACGCCCAGCCCGCTCGTGGTCGGACCCGACACGGCCCTCGAAGATGCAATTCACCTCATGGCAAGCCGCAGCCTCAAGCGTTTGCCGGTCACGGACGACCGCGGGCGGCTGATGGGGATCGTGAGCCGCACGGACCTGCTCCGTCAGCTGGCCGCGAGCCCTGAACCGCCGGCGGAGGCACACGAGACCATTCCGGTGCGAGCGCGGACCGCCGCTGAGGCAATGGACCGGGAAGTACCGATAGTGCACAGCTCCACGCCGGTCGAGGCTGTCCTGAGCGAGGTGCTGGGCACACCCCTGCGTCGGGTGGTGGTAGTCGATGAGGAAGGCAAGGCAGTGGGAATCGTCTCCGACCGCGACCTCCTGGCCCGCGCGGACCCGGCCATGCGCCCCGGACTTCTGCAGATCCTAGCCGGACGTTTGGCTCCTCAGCAGGCCGGCGAGGGAGCTCTACGCCCCTCCCAGGCTCACGGTCCCCTCACAGCGTCCAATGTGATGAGGCGCCACCTCTTCTCTGTGACCACCGAGGCGCCGATCATCGACGCCATTCGCATGATGGTGACGCGCCGTGTCAAGAGACTGGTGGTGCTGGACCTCGAGGGCCGTCCCGCGGGCATCATCGACCGGCAGGCTCTGCTGCGGAGTCTCGTCGAGAACGCGACCGGCTGACGCAGTGAAGCATGACGCCGCCAATTTCGTTCTGACTGACCAAACTGAACCAGATCGGCACCGTCACCGAGAGACTGTCGGTCATCCAGATGGCCCGGAGGGCCGGCTTCACGACCGTGGTGTCCCATCGCTCGGGAGAGACTCAGGACACGAACATCGCGGATCTGGCGGTGGCCGCCAACACCGGGCAGATGAAGACCGGGGCCCCGGCCCGAGGAGAGCGGGTCGCCAAGTACAACCGGCTGCTGCGCATTGAGGAGGAGCTGGGGGATACGGCGATCTACCCGGGATGGGATGCCTTCTACAACATCAAGCACTAGCGAGCAGCCGGGGCGAACACGATGGACAGGATAGCGGTAGTAGGCTGACTCGTTTCAGCCGAGCTTCCGTTACAGTTCGCCCAGCACGACGTAGGCAATGTTGGTAGCGTGGGAGTTGATGCGCTTTAGGTTGGACAAGACGTCCAGGTGAATAGCGGAGGTGTCGAAACTCTCTTTCACGCCACTGTGCAGCCGCTGAATGTGGGCCTGCCTAAGCTCGCGCTCAATCCGATTGACGTTGATCTTGTGGCGCAGCACCTTCTGCGCGAGTTCCGCGTCCTGGGTAGCGTAGGCGCTTACAGCCACCTCCAGATTTTCGCCGACCAGCTTGCTCAAGCATTCCAGGTCCCTGGTTCCGTCCACCGAGAACTCGTGTCGCCCGGCGACCTTCTTCTTGACCAACTCCATGAGATTCTTGTCGATTATGTCTCCGATGTTCTCCAGATCCTGGATCAGGAACAGCAGACTCACCTCACGCTTTGACTGTTCGGGCGCAAGGCCCTGCTCCGCCAGTCGGGTCAGGTAGAGCTTCACATGCTCCACGAGCCGGTCGATGATGTCGTCTCGGGCCTGCAACTGCTCGGCCAGAGCCTCGTCATTGTGCCTCAGGGCCGACATCCCGTCCCTGAACATCTCCTGTACCAGATCAGCCATGTGGAGCGCCTCCCGGGTAGCCTGCCCCAAAGCGAGAGCGGGCGTGTCGAGCACGCTTTCGTCCAGGTAGCGGGGCCGCATCGGGTCGCCTGCCGGTTTCTCGTCGGGCACGAGGCGCGTTACCAGGTTGGCGAAGGGACCTGCAAAGGGCAGGAACACCAGGGCAAGGGCCACGTTGAACATCGTATGGAAGTTGGCTATCTGCCTGGGCACGTCCGCCGCCGTGAGCGCCACAGGTTCAGCCAACAGCCCCACAAAGGGGAAGACTACGGCGACCCCGATCAGTTTGGACAGCACGTGCGCCATGGCTACTCGCCGAGCCTCCACCGGAGCACCTATGCTGGAGAGCAACGCAGCCGTGCAAGTGCCGATGTTGGCCCCGAGAACGATGAACATACCAAGGGGCAGCGGCATGAAGCCCTGGAGGGCCAAGGTGATGGCGAGACCTATGATCGCGGCGCTGGACTGGACCAGGGCAGTCAGAACGGCGGCTACCAAGAGAGCAGGCACGGGCTGGTTCGCCATGCCAAGCAGGATCTCCTGGAAGAGGGGGTTCTCGCGCAGGGGGTCCATGGCGTCGATCATCACCTTGAGAGCGAGGAAGATAAAGGCCAACCCGAGGATAGCTTCGCCCACGTGCCTGAAGGTGCCTCGCCGCGAGTGGAGCATCATCGCCAGGCCGATGCCCACCATCAGGAGAGCGTAGTCCATGATACGAAAGGCAATCAGTTGAACGGTGATAGTGGTGCCGATGTTGGCTCCAAGGATGACCCCTATCGCCTGACGAAGGGACAGGAGCCCCGCGCTGACGAGGCTGACCAGCATCACGGTCGTGGCGCTGCTGCCCTGAGTAGCTGCTGCGAGGCCGGTCCCGACTAAGAGCCCCAGGATGGGATGTTGCGTGAGTTTGCCTAGGATGACGCGGAGGTGACTGCCAGCGGCCCGCTGCATACCGTCTCCTGCCAGACGGATGCCGTAGAGAAGCAGGTAGACACCACCGAACAGGCTAAAGACGATGAGGTTTCCGTTCACATTGTCCTCTCTCTACGTCGGCCCACAAGCTACTTACCGGAGCGATCCCGTTGTCGATCTTGATTACCGAACCCATGTACTGGCAAACCACGTGGTCGGTCCTGGTGCCATCCTTCCGGTCGCCGGTGTCGTCGATCACCAGGACACCCCTTTCGTGGGACCAGGCATCGGAATCGGTCATAGCCGACTCCAGGCAGTGCTCGTTCACAGCTTCGACGTCCCAGTTGGACTCCGACAGGAAAAGCTACAACTGCGGCACAGGAGCCGACTGGGCACCCACTACCGGCTCGATGCCTACAAGGCATGTCAAGGGCAGGACCTCCATCCGCCCGCTCAGAGGGCACAATGTGGCCAGTGGTTGCTGAAGCCAGCCTTGGGGTGGCGCCCATTGTCCCGCGGGATGGCGAGCCGAGTCAACGCGCCCGTGGCCGCTTGGAAGGGGCGCGAGTAACCGCGCCCCTTCGCCCCTGCCAGGCACCCACGAGGACTATTGGGGAGTGTTCACTTGGCTAGGGAGATAGCCTCAAGGGACCGACCGCGGCCCTCGATACCCCACGCGACTTCCGCGAGTGCCCCCACCAACAATATGGCCCCCGTGACCAAGAAGGCAAGGGCCATCCCCACCTGCAACATTGCCGTAAGAAGTATGGGGCCAATCATGGCCCCTATGCGACCGAAGGCAACAGCAGAGCCGATACCCGAGGCACGGACCGGAGTGGGGAAGATCTCGGTAATGGTGATGTATACCACACCTGCTGCGGCGAAAGCGAAGAAGTACATTACGGCTACCAGCACGCTGAAGAGACCGGCGGTGAGCAGCCCCTCGCTGGCACCGATCCCAACCACTATAGCCAGCAGCCCTGCCAGTCCGTAAGACAGTATCACGGATGCCCGTCTGCCCCAAGTGTCTGCGACCCAGCTCATGACCACGACGCCCACCGTACCGAGAGTGGTGAGGAGCATGAGAACCAGTGGAACGGACTTGGCGTCATAATGGTACGTGTTGATGAGTATGACAGGGATTAAGGTGAACGCCGCGTAGTATGGGAATGCCTGGCTGAAGTTCAGGACCCAGGCCAGAACCACCTGTCGAGGGTATCGGCGTATCAGGTTGCCATAGTGAGCCAAGAATGAAGTTGGCTGGGCAGAGGATATGGGAGCACCTCCCCCGGGTGGAGGCAGCTCCGTCAGGCCGTGCTCCGATTGCACGAGCTTCTCGATCCCTGTCGCGACAGCCTCTGCCTCGTCGGCACGCCCGTGGGATAGTAGCCAACGCGGCGATTCCGGCAAGTGGCGCCGGACAATCGCAACAAAAACCGCGATCAGGGCTCCCAGGAGGAACGCCACGCGCCAACCAACTTCCGGGGGTAGCAGGGCCAGGGCGAAGGTTGAAACGAGCGCGGCGAGAATGGTGCCGGCGTCCCACGTGGCCGGCATGAGGCCGGAGACGAAACCCCGTCGACGGGAGGGGACGAACTCCTGGATCGCAGAGTTCACCGCTCCATATTCGCCTCCAACCCCAAAGCCTGTCACAAAGCGAAAGATGGCTAGAGAGGCATAGTTCCAGGACAGCGCGCTGGCAATGGTGAACAGAGAGTATACCAGGAGCGTGACCACGAACAGACGTTTTCTCCCCACTATATCGGTGAGATATCCGAACACATACGCCCCGAGAAACATCCCAATCAGGAAGATTGACATCAACGAGGACGCTTGGACCGCGCTCATGTTCCAGAGCTTCGCCAGCGTGCCCAGCACGGAGCCGTACACCGATACCTCAAAACCATCCAGAACGAAGGCTATGCCGAGGATCAGCACAATCTTCAGGTGAAATCCGGACCAGGGTAACCGATCCAGGCGGGCTGGAATGTCCGAAAGAACAGTGGTTGCTTGAACCGGAATCTTCGCCTCCATGACTCTCTCCTTTCCCTCATCCATCACTCGCTGACCCGCTCGAACGGGCGCTCACGGCTGCACAGATGCAAGAAACCCATCCACAATGGCGATGCCATGGCTGGTGCCGATGCGAGTCGCGCCGGCCTCCAAGATGGCTGCCGCCTGATCCCAGGACGAGATTCCACCAGATGCTTTGATCCCCGTCCGAGGTTTCAAGACAGACCTCAACAACTGCACATCTTCCGGGGATGTCCCGCGGATCTTCAGGCCTTTGAATCCCGTCGAGGTCTTTATTATGTGAGCCCCTCCTTTCTCGGCGGCCAGCGCAGCGCCCACCGCCTGTTCGGGGGTGAGAAGGGGCATCTCGATGATGGTCTTGAGTATGTTTCCCTCCGGGATGATTTCTCGAACTGCAGCGACCTCCTCAAGAAGGCTCTCCTTGTCCCCCATCCGCGCTGCCGCGACATCGATCACCATGTCAATCTCATCGGCACCCCTTTCCAGCGCGTCTCTAGCCTCAGCGCGCTTCACATAAGGCACATCCATGCCGAGTGGGAAACTGATCACTGTGGCAAGCTTCGTTCTCGTTCCAGATGTGATCTTCCGAGCTATTGATACTGCATTCGGCAATACACACACGCACCCAAAACCATATTCCACTGCCTTCGCAACGAACGTCTCTATCTCGCTTCTGCTGGCACCAAGGCCCAGATGGGTCTGATCAATCACCGCTGCCAGGTCTTCTTTCGTCCTGGGTATCATGATCGCTCCTCCCCGGAAAGTCTCTTACTCTTCGACGCCCAGCACCGCGAAGGGTGAGCTTGTCGCAATGCGGTCAGTACCTGCCTCGACCATTGCCATGGCATCTTGGTGCGTGCGTATCCCCCCGGACGCCATTACTCGTAGATCGTTGCCAAAACGGTTCTTGATGACTCGGATGTGCTCTGGGGTGGTAACATGTCCGTAACCAGGATTCGTCTTCAGAAACGTGATGCCAGCTTGTAGGATCAACTGAGCAGCCCGGAGGGATTCATCGTTGCTCAGAACCGATGAATTGTAGATGACCTTGATGGTGCGATTGCCTGCCAGGTATCGCACTGCCCTCAGATCATCGACAACCTTTGCGTAGTCCCCGGATCTGAAGGCCGATAGATCCATGGCCACGTCCAGTTCGTCCGCTCCGTCCGCTAGGGCCTGAGCTGCCTGGATCAACTTGGCCTCCGTCGTCATCGCGCCCAACGGGTATGCAATCACGGTAGCCACCCTCTGCCCTCGCGGGTGGAAGTACTGAACGGCGGAGGGAAGATACCGTGGCTCCACCATGACGGCTGCGAAGCTGTAAGTGGCCAGCTTTTCGTAGAATGTGGCCATCTCCTCTAGGGTCGCCGCTGGTCTACCACCCATGGATGCGTCAACCATCGCCGCAAGCTTTTCTGTGGGAATGTCTTGCATGGTCGTCAACCCCCAACTCGTTATGCCCTGGAAGTTACACCCCTTCTCCTTCTGGATCCACGATTCGTGGTCCGGCGCTGGTGCCGATGCGCGTGGCGCCCGCGCGGATGAAGGCTTCCGCCTGGGCCCGGGTACGGATACCACCCGCTGCCTTGATCCCCATGTGTGGTCCCACGATCTGGCGCATGAGCGCCACGTCTTCGAGTTTGGCACCCCCCGCACCGAAGCCAGTCGACGTCTTCACGAAATCCGCCTCTGCCGCCACAGCGACCTCGCACCCGCAGCGTTTTTCCTCATCGGTCAGGTAGCAGTTCTCCAGGATGACTTTAAGGATCGCTCCCTTCTCGTGGGCAAGGTGCGCCACGGACCGGATCTCGTCGCGGACCACGTCCCAATGATCGGAACGGGCCGCGCCCAAGTTCATGACCATGTCCAGCTCGCGCGCCCCTCGACTTAGGCAATAGCTGGCTTCCTCCAGGCGAACCGAAGCTGGCACCGTGCCGAAGGGAAACGCAACCGTCGCGCAAACCGCCGTGTTGGAGCCCTCGAGCCACTGGCTGGCATGGGCCACGTACGTGCTGTTCACGCAGAGGGCCGCGAAGCCATACCGTCGGCAGGCATCGGCTGCTTCTTCAATGTCCACGCTGCGAGCGTCGGGCCGCAGCACCGAGTGGTCGATATAGCGCGCCAGATCCGACGTAGCCACTCTTTCCACCTCACCTCCAAAATAAAAAGAGAGACAGGCCCCACCCACCCCGGGTGGACCGTCTCTCTTGATCTCTGGTCCCCTTTGGGATTTCTACTGCCTGGGCATTATGCCCGGCCTCTGGAAAACTTAGCAGGTCCCTAACGGCGGGAAATGGCTTCCACGGTCGCGAGCGTGCTGCTCCGACCAATTTGCGACGAACGCCGGCTCCAACGCCAAAGACGCGCAGCGCTGGTATCGATCCCGGCAACCCCTTGAGCCAGAAGCTCCGCTGCCTGCTCTGGGGTCTTGATCAGACCGGCAGCGATGACGGGAGGCGAACCTGGAGGGGCAAACGACGACAGAACTTGGCCGACCACCAGCCCGGGCATCAACTCGACTGCTGAAGGGGTCGCCTTGACCATCAGTTGCCGGCCGCTTTCCATCGACTGGGAATCATGAACGAATACGCGCAGTACGCCCCAGCAACCAAGGTTCATAGCCCTTTGAATGGCGCCAGGTGAGGCGCTGACAATACCGTCCGCGCCGAACCGTTCCACAACGAAAGCGGCTGCTTCCGCATCCTTCCCAAGCCCTGCAAACATCTCCAGATGGACCAGGGCAAATCCACCCTGCTGGTGGATGGCGTCGACCCAGCCGGAAAGCTCGCTGAGACGTCCCCCCGCCAGGTGGATGAGACGGCAGGGCGTCTCCAGAGCGGCCGCGAGAGTGTCATCCCTCCAAACGGCCGGGATGATGGGCGATTCTGCCAGGACTTGAAGGATGCTGGCGGCGCTACGTGACCTCACTGGACCCATCACTTACTCCTCACCTCACCGGATCTCCTGACAGACGCTCCGACGCGGTGCCCAGTGGTCGCGACGCCTCGGTTCGTCATTGATTGTATGTAGCTCCCGAAAATATGTCAAGCGTTTTCTCCCTCGGCTGGAAATGCACCATAAGGTCGATGAGGGGACCAGCAAGGGCCAGCGGGCAATCGACCCCGAAGGGACAGCTTCCCCCATCAGCCCCGAAGGGGCGATCTATGGCAGCCCAGGGCATCGCCCTGGGGACGTAGTGCCACGGATAGAGGAAGCCCTGAAGGGGCGTCCCGA
>DAHXJB010000549.1:0-1657 GCA_027372455.1 Chloroflexota bacterium
GCGGCCGCGCCGCCGATCAGATAAGCCTCATCCGCCATCCGGACGTGGCGAGCCCCTCGATCGGCATCGCTGTACACGGCCACCACGGATATCCCAAGATCGCGACAGCTTCTGATAATGCGAACGGCGATCTCGCCGCGGTTAGCTACCAGCAGCTTCTTGAAGGTTTTCATCTATCCCTCGGCTCCTGCCCCCTGTGGAAGAGGGGAAGAGAGAACGTCTTGGTCACATCGGGATGTTTCCGTGCTTCTTGGGTGGATTCGTGTCGCGCTTGTGCCTGAGGCTCTCCAGCGCTCGTATCAGCTTCGGGCGCGTCTCACTCGGCTCGATGACCTCGTCGAGGTAACCCCGCGCCGCCGCCACGTACGGATTGGCAAACTTCTCCTTGTACTCAGACACCAACCGCTCCCTCGTGCTCTCCGGCTCATCCGACGAGTCTATCGACTCCTTGAAGATGATGTTTACTGCCCCCTCTGGACCCATCACGGAGATCTCGGCGCTCGGCCAGGCGTAGTTGATATCTCCCCTCGCCTCCTTGCTGCTCATCACCGTGTAGGCACCGCCGTACGCTTTGCGCGTGATCACCGACACCTTAGGCACCGTAGCCTCGACGTAGGCATAGAGCAGCTTCGCCCCGTGGCGGATGATCCCGCCATGCTCCTGCTTTGTGCCAGGCAGGAACCCCGGCACATCCACGAATGTCACAAGGGGAATGTTGAAGCAATCACAAAACCTGACGAAGCGCGCTCCTTTGTCGGAGGCATCGATATCCAACACTCCCGCGAGAACCGAGGGTTGCTGGGCCACGACCCCGACGGGCCAGCCATTCAGCCTTCCGAACCCCACGATCAGGTTCTGCGCGAATCCCTCGTGAACCTCCAGGAACTCCCCATCGTCTAGGACAAGCCGCAGCACCTCGTGCATGTCGTAGGCCTTCACCGGATCATCCGGGACCAGTTCATTCAACCCTGCCTCGGTTCGGTCTGGAGGGTCGGTGGGAGTAACGTACGGCGGGTCATCCAGGTTATTGGAGGGAAGATAGCCGAGCAACCGCTGCACCAGGCTGACGCACTCGGCCTCCGAGTCGACCGCGAAGTGGGCGACGCCACTCACGGTGCTGTGGACCATCGCCCCACCCAGATTCTCGAAGGACACGTCCTCGTGGGTCACCGTCTTCACCACGTTCGGCCCGGTCACAAACATGTGCGACGTACCGCGGACCATGATAATGAAGTCCGTGATAGCAGGGGAGTAGACGGCACCACCCGCGCAAGGACCCATGATGGCACTGATCTGCGGCACGACCCCCGAAGCAAGGACGTTCCGGCGGAAGATCTCGGTGTAGGCCGACAGGCTCACTACACCCTCCTGGATCCTGGCTCCTCCAGAGTCGTTCAGCCCTATGACCGGCGCGCCGTTCCTCATAGCCAGGTCCATGATCTTGCAGATCTTCTCCGAGTGGGCCTCCGAGAGAGATCCTCCGAAGACGGTGAAGTCCTGGGAGAACAGGTATACGAGCCTGCCATCGACAGTTCCATACCCGGTCACGACGCCATCCCCAAGGTACTTCTGACTCTCCAGCCCGAAGTCCACCGATCGGTGAGTGACGAGCATTCCCATCTCCTGGAACGAGCCATCGTCCAGAAGCAGATCGATC
>DAHXJB010000570.1:0-2150 GCA_027372455.1 Chloroflexota bacterium
GGAGTTCGCCAGCGCCTGATCGCTGATGCCAGCGAGGAAGTTGGGCTGCCAGAAGGTGATGTGGTAGAAGTAGCGCACCGCTGCCCCGCGCTGGGCTTGCGGGATCGCCTGAATGGCGTCGAACTGCTTTGGGAAGAACAGGGAGTTGATGCCGCTGATTACGTCTCCCTTGTTGTCCGGGACCAGCGCGTAGGCTAATTGCGGATCCTCGAATCTCATGGTGCGGTCGAATGCGGGCAGAAACTGCGCCATCGTCTCACCCCTTCTTCTTGGTAATCGTAACACCGATTCCGACCACGTTGAAGCCAGCCAGCAGAAATCCCCATACCTGACGTTCGCCCTGGATGCTGCTCAGCTCGCGGCCCTGCTGCCCAACGGTGGCGTCCATGGCCTCCTGCCGCGATTCCATGTCGCCTGTTTCCCGGCGCAGGTCGGCCAGGTCTTGAGCGTCACCCGCCTCCTGCCGCATGGTCTGGTCCATCTCCTGCTGGATGGTCTGCGCGAAGGCTGGGGGCCGGGGATGGAAGCCGATCCACAGCAAACAACCCACCACCAGCGCCCTCAATGCGATTGAAGATCTGTCTTGCCAGGTCAAACGGTTACCCCCACCAGATAAGCCTTACGGCGTGTTTTGTGCGTCGCGACATCGGTCCATCTCCCTGCTATGGCGTGAGGCTCTTTACTGCTAAGAGGATGTTGGTGTATCCAGTGCTATTTGTCTGGTTGCCGGTGAAAGCATAAGCGCCCTTGATGTAGGGCCACGTCCGGCGCAGCTTGCACCCCAGAGTGTGGCACGGCGCGGGGTATAGAAAAAGGTGGAACTTCTGCTGGAAGTCCGAGGTGGTGGCGTCCAGGTTGGTGGCGACGTGCTGGACGGAGATCAACGTCGCTGGGATCTGGGGGCTACGGATCAACTCATCGAAATCTGTGACCGTCCGGGCTGCAGCTTGCTCGGCCGGCTCCGCCTGGCGCACGGCTGTGTCGAGGTCCTGCACGGCTACACCTGCGCCCTGCACAACCCCTCCCAATTGCGGCGTCAGCGCCCGGATCTGCGCTCCGGCTGTGGCCGCGATCGCGAGATCATGGGCAGCCAGGTGCTCATCATGCTCACGCAGTCGTACCCCGTGGCCCTCCACCAGCCGTCTCACGCCGGCCTGGATCCCCTCCGCGCGCCCCGCGACAAAAACAGCCGAGCCGGCTGCCAGCGCAACTTGGGCCCACCCTGTCCAGTCCATCATTGCACCCCGATCGAGAAAGTGATGGCCGCGTACGAAATAGAGGCTGCCGTTTGGTTGCAGACCTCCCACTCAGCCGTATTCGCCGCGCTGGGCCAGATGTGGAAGACCATCCCTCCGGTCGATCCCCACCCAGTCAGAGCAGCGGGATCAGCGGTATAACCCGAAGTCAGATGGCTGCCAGCTCCGCTGGTAGTGAGCCCTGTCATCGTGAGTGAGGCTGGAGTGGAGCACGAGTTAGCGCCTTGCGTCCCGGCACTGACGGCTATCGTCGTGTCAGCACCGGAGAGCACGATCGGAGTCGTGACGGATCCCAAGAACACCGCATCCCCTGTACCGCCACTAATCGATAGGAGGGGGGAGTAGGAGGAGGCACCCTGATTGATGCCCCTAAACATGAAGCCGCCCTGCGACGTGTTGTTGCTGACGCTGTCCAGATACATCAAGTTATTTAAATAAGCCACATATGATGCTCCCGAAGTATAGTTCTCCGAGATGCCTGTAGAGGAAAGGGTGGCACTTGCGAACGGGCTTGAGGTAGAGAAGGTCGATCCTACATTAAGACAATTGGCGCTGCTGGCGATGCACAGCTTGGTGGTGCTGGAATTGCCGATGATGGCCGTGTTGCTCCCCACCCCCGCTGCTCCTTGGCCGATCGCGATCTCGTTGGTGTCCGTAGGGCTTTGAAGACTTGCCCCCTCCCCGAGCAACGTAGCCGAAGAGGCTGTCGTGGCTGAGACCCCGGCTCCCGAACCTAGAAACGTATTGGCATCTCCGCTCGTGGCCGCCTCCCCAGCCTGGTACCCGAGATAAACATTATTGAGCCCGCTGGAGACTTCGCCGGCCTGAGCGCCCACGGCGACCGCGTCTTGGGCGGTCGCTTGCTCCCCCGCTTCGTATCCGACGTAGGAATTA
>DAHXJB010000582.1:0-3427 GCA_027372455.1 Chloroflexota bacterium
GACGGTATCCTTCCGCTGGCGACGCCACCCGGTCACCATGTCGTACCCAGAATCCAGCGCCTGAAGCAGCTTGGGGATCTCGCGTGGGTCATCCTGGAGGTCACCGTCCATGGTGACGATGAAGCCACCCTCAGCCGTGGCGATACCAGCGGACAGGGCTGCGGTCTTGCCGAAGTTGCGTCGCAATTTGACGACGACAACACGCTTGTCCATTCGGTGGAGATTGGCGGCAATTTCGTAGGTTCGGTCGATGCTCCCATCATCGACTATTATCATCTCCCACTTTCTATCTGGCAGGGCCTCGACGATCTCTTTGTACAGCTCGTCCAGGGCCTCCTCTTCATTGAAGGCGGTCACGACGATCGAGAGGTCGATTGGGTTGGAAGATAAACGGGAGCGGCTCCGTGCCTGCAACCGATCGATCTTCTGTGTGAGTCGCTGGACGCCCCTGACGACGATGTGGCTGGACACTTAGAACCTCCAAGAGAGTCCCAATCTGGATCGGGCGAGGCCCACGGCTTCAGTACGGTACCACTATACTACGACCCGGGGTGTTAACGAGCTGTAAAATCTGTCACCCTGCCCTAGGGGAGCCTGACGGTGCTGGTATCTCCTCTGGTCGTGAGCTGCGCTCTGCCAGCCAACCGGTCATCTTTGGCCTTCAATGTGGAGTAGGGATCAGTTTTCCGCCGGACTTACGCCTTTCTGTGGCCACTCGAAGGAATTGAAGGCCCAGTCCAGAAGGCCGGAAGCCATCGGAGCCAGCGCGTCCTTGCCCCTCATGAAGGCTACGTAGACGCGATGGCCGTTTCGAACCGCCGTGGCGACGATCGACCTGCCGGCGTTATCAGTGTATCCGATCTTAACGCCATCTGCCCCGGGGTAGTTGCCCAGAAGGGGGTTCAGGTTGTAGATCGTGTATGAGATGTTGCTTTCTCGAATGTCGTAGCTTCTGGCCGCTGCCAGCTTGCGGAATACGGGGTATTGCATGCCGTAGCGGGCCATCACCACCATGTCGAAGGGGCTGGAGTAGTGGTCGGGATTGTCCAACCCATGAGGATTGGCGAAGTGAGTGTTCTTCAGCCCCAACCAGGCAGCCTTCTCGTTCATCAATGTTACAAATGCCTCGTCGCTACCCGAGACGTAGCGAGCGATGGCCAGGGCAGCGTCGTTCCCGGAGGGCAGCATCAGACCGTATAGGATGTCTTGCAGAGTGACGTCGAACCATGGTTCCAGCCCCATCACCGTGCTGTCGCCCAAGGTGCGAGCGTCCACATCCGTGTGGACGTGCTCGGAAAGGTTCCCATACTCGATGCCCAGGATCGCCGTCATGATCTTCGTGAGGCTGGCCGGCGCCACCCGCTCATAGGGGTTTCTCTCAAATAGGATGGCACCGGAATCCCCATCGACCACAATGACGTGATTGGTGGAAGGATTAGGATCGGGCGCGCCGGGCTTGCGGACGGGCGCCGGGGCTGTCGCTACCACAGGTGGAGCCGTAGGCGCCGCGAGGGGCCTGATCGCGGACGGGGTTGGGGTCGGGGTGGCTGCCGGTGTGGCTATGGAGGGATGGGTGCGGTTCGCGCTGGTGGCACTCCTTGATGACGTCGATGCACGGGATGAAAGCTCGGCCACCCTAGTACCGTGGTTGGACACCAAGGCCATCAAGATGGCGGCTAGAGCCAGCCCGATTAGAAGCACTTCCCGTCTGGTGAACCTAATCGGAGGAAGAAGTCTGGCTCGTGGTCGAGTTCGTGTCCGAGGATGTGAAGTATACTGCCGACCCAGATTGCCCTGTTCTTGCATGACGCTCTCCTTGAGTGGTGCACCATTATCCACCAGGAAGGGCCAATTTGCACCTGCCAACTTGCACAACAAACTGGACGTGCGGAATGGAAGCCATAGGGTCGGCAGCAGGGACGCAAGGGTACGGCCGTTGTTGCTATGTGCATGGCGCCGGGAAGCGCGGCGTCTTCACCTCACGATGATCGGTGTTCCGACGGTAGCCCAATCCCAGAACCACTTCGAGTCGTCGAGGTTCAGCCCGAGGCAGCCATGACTACCAGCGTAGCCAAAGGTGCCCAGCCAGTAGTTGTAGTGCAGAGATGCACCCTCGTTGGTGAAGTACTGGGTGTAGAGCACATGCTTCAGTAGGTATCCTCCTGGGTTGTTTCTTGGGATTCCGATGGTCTGGCTGTCCATGGTCTCGTCCTCAACTCGGCGCAGGATCTGGAAACGTCCCCTAAGGGTAGGGGTTGCGGCAAATCCCTTTATGGCCATTGCGGTGTATACAATCTGGTTGCCTTCATATGCGGTTACCAGGGCGGGATCGGTGATGTCCGCGTCTATCCATCTGCCTTGAAGGCTGCCGGCCACCGGGCGGGGCAATCTGACCTCGCTGGCCTGGATGTACTCACCCTTGTCCACGACGTACCACTCGGTTCCGTCCCCAGCAGTGACAGCGGACTGCACTTTCAAAGGGGTGTTGTTGGGCAGCTTTCGCAGTTCGGTCTCGTCGTCCTGTAAAGGTAGATTCCGGATGTAGGTCTTATTCCCCACGGATCGCCCTGGAAGGTTGACCTCCCCGCCTGGTCTAATCGACAGCGTTTTCATCCACACTGAGGGACCGGATGGTCCCAGAACGGAAGCATCCAGATAGCCAGTCTGCTGGGTCTCGGGACTCCAGACCTTCAACCGGTCGCCGTCTTGGGGTTCGACTACCAGGAATCGCCGGAACTGAGGAACCTTCGCCAACCCGTTCGCCCCGGTTTCAGGGCCATTCCACAGCTCCGTCTCCTGGAAATTGGATGCCCACCAGCCTTCAAAGCCTGCGGGCAGCTTGGGAAGCTGTCGCGGTGGCTGGGGTGAGACGGCCGTCTGCACGTCCGGAACTATGGGCGGGGGAGAGCTTGGCCCTACGGAGTCCGCATCCACATAGGCGTAGCCGCCGGTGGCGGGATTGAAAACGTGGAGCCTGGGGCCCTTCTGGGGTTCCACTACCTCGAGGCGACTCCATTGGGGCAGCAGGCCGAAGGAAACCGCCTGCGCATCGGTCCCGGACCAAAGCTGTGTCTCTCGGTGGCTCTGGACCCACCAGGGGCCAAAGGCAGAAGCGGTTTCCACTCGCGTGCCGGTCACCGTCGGAAGGAGCATGGGGACGAGAGCCGCCGAGAGCGAGATCATGAGACCCGATATCCGGAGAGGGACGCCGGGAAACGGCGACATAGACGTGGTACCTCCACAGCCCATCTTCAACCTTCATCCATCAATATTTGTGCCACTCTCCATGTTGATGCTTGAGGCAGTGTACGGCGGCTTGCGGAAACAGGACATCCTGCACCATGTCATGCTGAGCGCCAGCGAAGCATCTCTTCGTTACTGCCACTGGGCGCTCAAGTCCAGCCATTCCGGGTTTACCGACTCGATC
>DAHXJB010000592.1:0-1976 GCA_027372455.1 Chloroflexota bacterium
CCAAGGGCGTGAAAGATCTCCACAACAGGCAGGTCCAGCATCACTTTTGCCTCGCAGGCAACCCACCCCGACATCCAGAAGTTGGCATGGATGAGGTCGTAGTCCAGTCCACTCTGGCGAACGAACTCAAGGAATCTGTCGCGAAACCGAGGCATGTATGCCCACATCGGATCCTTCTTGATGAAGTGTGCCGGGCCCGCACGCAGGTTCAACACTCTAACCCCGGGTGCCCAGTCCACCTCCTCGGGAAGCTCCTCGCTGTCGCGCCGGGTGAAGACGTCGACCTGGAAGCCCAAAGACGCCACGTTCTTGCTGACCTGATCCACATACACATTCTGTCCACCGGCGTCCTCGCTACCCAACAGCGCGACCGGGCTGGCGTGCTCACTGAACATCGCGATCCGCCCTTTAGTCCCCGCCATGAACACGTTCCCCCTGACCTTCAGTTGTGACCCCCAATTCTCCCATCGCCAGGGCAAAGGCCCTAGCCCAGTCTCGACTGAAGCGCTCAATCGAGAACCGCTCGCGAGCCATCTCCCGCGACCTGCGTCCCATTCTCACGGCCTCTCGCCTGTCCGACAGCAGGTGGGTCATCCGATCCGCAAGGTAGTCGAGATCGTTGGAGACATAGCCGTTGACCCCGTTTTCGACCACTGTGGGCACCTCGGTGGTGGCTAGGGCCACGATGGGCATGCCCACGGCCATCGCCTCGACCAGCGCGAGCGGTAGGCTGGTGTAACGTATGGGGTTGAAGAAGAAACGGTACCGGGCCTCCATCTGGAGCAGATCGGTGTGCGGGATGTCTCCCAGTCCACCCAACTCCAGAGAATCCATGCCCACCAATTCGAGCGGGACCCGCTGCCGCATCAGCTCCCAGACGTCGTAGCCAGCGATCCTGTTCCGTCGCTTCAGCCCATTCACCACCACGATCCCCTTGTCCAACTCCCCCGTGTAGCTGGCCTCATCGTCCAGCGCCGCACCATGCTCAATCACCATAGTGGGGCATCGACCGGAGTCCCACATCATTCGGTTGAAGTGGGTGACGTGAACCAGCAGCGTGTGCGGGTCATCCACAGGGTGTTTTGTGTCGGTGGGATGCCCCTTGGGGGTGTTGTGCTCCAGGTAGATGCGAGGCAGCCGCCGCTGCTCCTCCGAGAGAATCTCGTACTGGTCCTCGAAATAGTTCTTCGGCGTCTGGTGGATCACCAGGTCCAGGGCAAGCTTCGGCACTTCCTCGGAAGGGATTTCGTGAACGTTCTCCGGCCAGCGGAAGGTCTTCCCCTTTCCACCATATCCCTCCGGACGGCCGGGCTTGACCGGCAGGTAGAAATTGGCCGAGGAGCGGACTATGTAGTTCAGATAGCTGCCATGAATGTGCCAGATCAGTACGTTAGGTATGCCCATCGCTCCACCAACGCCAATGATTCCTCGACCACCCGCTCGGGCGGTATCTCAGAAATGGGAACGCTACGACCCGACCAGAGCGCCCTGTGACACTCGACATCCAGAGGCGCCCAGACAGCGGGATCGGTCGGTCCGAACAGCACAACGCTGGGGGTCCCCACGGCCGCAGCCAGGTGGGAAGGTCCGGTATCGTTGGTTACCAGCAGTCGCAACTGTGTCAGCAGCGCAGCTAGTCCTCCGAGAGAGGTCTTCCCGGCTACCAGGCAGGCTGGCCCACTCCGCATTTCCGCTGCCACGGCCGCGGCCAGATCCATCTCATCATGGCTGCCCGTGATGATCAGCTGAGCCGACAGCTCAGCCGCGAGCGCATCCGCAACGAAGGCGAACTGCGCAACCGGCCACCGCTTCGCCGGATCCTTGCCCCCAGGATGCAGGCCGATCAGCGGCCTACTCAGATCGATCCCCTCCGCCTCGGCCACCCTTTCTATCTCGACCAGGTCGGACGGCAGAAGTGGAAACTCCATCCTCGGGGTCCCAACAGCCCCCAGCACACCCACCAGTCGCAGCCACCG
>DAHXJB010000613.1:0-10305 GCA_027372455.1 Chloroflexota bacterium
CTTGGAAAGAGACCCCTGGCTGAAGATCTTGATCATTCTCCTTGTGGCGATCGCCGCTAGTTACCTGGCAAACCTGGTGTGGGAGCTGGCAGTGCGCTTCGCCGATATACTGCTGCTACTCGTGCTCGCCTGGGTGCTGGCCTTCGCCCTGGAGCCGGTAACATACTTCCTGGAGGTCCGATCTCAAGTCAACAGGGGCCTCGCGGTCGGGATTGTCTACCTGGGGCTCCTGATTGTGCTCAGCCTGCTGACCCTTCTCCTGGTCCCGGTAGTCGCTCTGCAGGTTTCCCAGATAGGCACGAATCTCCCGCTCTATATCGCGAACGTCTCCAGCTGGCTCGTCTCGTTGCAGAAGGGATTGGCGGCCCGAGGGCTGGACATGAGCTCCGCCAGCGTCATGGACTACAGCAACGCCGCGAGCCGCGTCGCGTCCCTCGGACCGCTAATCGTGAACAACGCCCTCGCCCTGGCCACTGGAGTCGCTTCGGTCCTGTTCAGCCTGGTTGTCGTACTGATGTTCTCTTTCTACATGGCGCTGGACGGAGGAAAGTTTAACGCTGCCATACTTCGGGCAGTTCCTCCTGATCGAAGGGGCGAGGTCACCTACCTCTTCTACAGCACCCACCGGGCTTTCGGAGGCTTCATCCGCAGTCAGCTGGTCCAAGCACTGGTGTATGGTAGCGCGACCGCCGCGATCATGATGGTCGCCGATCTGGGATACGTGGCCGTTGCGGCCATTTTCGCCACGGCCATCATGATGGTGCCGTTCATCGGCCCCATATTGGCGATCATCCCTCCCGTTGCCATTGCTCTCTTCGTCCATCCGGATCGAGTCTGGTGGGTCTTCCTGCTGTTGCTTTTTCTACAGCAGGTGCTGCTCAATGTGGTGGCTCCGAAGCTGATGAGCAAGACCGTGGGGATGCACCCACTCCTTGTGCTCGTGGCCCTGCTAGTCGGAGCCAAGCTGGCCGGAATCTGGGGGGCGATCTTCGCGGTCCCGGTCGCTGGCGTCATCGTTGCCATGATCTCGTTTTATGGCATGACGGTTGATGAGCGCAAGCTCCACATCGAGGAGAAATCGGCTTAACATTTACTGCATTTCAGGAGGCCGCCACTTTGCAAAAGGTTCGCAAAGCAGTAATCCCAGCAGCGGGGCTGGGTACACGTTTTCTGCCGGCCACTAAGGCCCAGCCAAAAGAGATGCTGCCCATCGTGGACAAGCCGGTGATCCAGTACATCGTCGAAGAGGCGGTGGACTCGGGCATCGAGCAGATCGTCATCATAACCGGGCAGAGCAAACGAGCGATCGAGGACCACTTCGATTACCCCTTCGAGCTGGCTCATCGCCTGCGTCAGAGCAACAAGACCGACGAGCTTCGAGAGGTTGAGCGGCTCTCCGAGCTGACCAACTTTGTCTACGTTCGTCAGAAGCAGCCGCTTGGGAACGGACACGCCGTACTAGTCGCGAAGGAAGTGATCGGCCACGAGCCTTTCGCGGTCCTTTGGGGAGATGACCTTGTTGACGCCGACGTTCCCTGCCTGCAGCAGTTGATTCAGGTGTACGAGCGGTACCACTGCTCCGTCATGGCGGTCATGCGGGTGCCCCAAGAGAGCATACCCAAGTACGGCGTCATCGCCGCCAACCCAATAGACGACAGGGTGTACGAGGTCACGGATCTGGTGGAGAAGCCCTCCCTGGAGAGCGCCCCCTCCGACCTGGCAGCCGTCAAGGGGTACGTCCTCACCCCGGAGATCTTTGAGGAGTTGGAGAGGACTCCTGAGGGGAAGGGCGGGGAGATCTGGCTTTCCGACGCCATCAAGTCGCTCATGGGCCGCCAACGGGTGCTGGCTCTGGAGTTCGAGGGAAGACGGTACGACGCCGGCAACAAACTGGAGTTTCTCCAGGCCACCGTGGATTTTGCCCTCAAGCGGCAGGATATGCGCGACGACTTCCGCTCCTTCCTGCAGGGCCTGAAGCTGTAGCCGTTGCCATTCCGTCTCTTGGGGCGGCGCTCGATAAGTGGGTCGCGTGGGCAACTTCCCCACGCGCCGCCCCCGCCTCCCTTCGTCACCCCGCGAAAGTTACCTAGACCCCCACGGGCACCTTGTGCTCGCGCAGGCCGTACGCCCTGTCGGCCTTGATCAGCCTCTCCAGCAGCTCAACCCGATAGTCCGAGCGGAGCGCTGCCATCTCCGGTAGATAGGTCAGCAGATGTTCTCGGACCGTCGTCGTCGTCATGGGCTGGTTGCCGTTGGCGAGGAACACCCGGAAGATCGCCTCCATGAGAGGCGTCTCGGAGGTTATGTAATCCCGAGCCCTCGAGCAACAATCACGAATGATGGGCAATGGGTTGGAAGCGTACGGGACCCGGCGGTATTCGAAGGTCACCCTCTTCGTCTTTGGATCGATGACCGGATACCGTTCCTCCACGAAGGTGCCCAGCTTAGCCGAACAGGACGAACAGAGCCTGCCCTGGGCCACCACGTTGAACACCAGCCCTCGCTGTTCGTACCACTGGGGATCGACGAAGTAGCGGGCCTCTTCGGCGACTTCCGTGACCCCTTCCTCATCTTCCTGTTCTAGCGCCGTCTGCTGCTCCTCCAGCTCGGAAAGCCCGGTTTCCTCAAATTCGTCAGTCTCGGCCTTGCGCTTCCCTCTATCTGCCATTGGGTAGAACCCTCCTCTTTACTCGTAAGGATTCTACACGACCCTGCGCCACCTATCAAGGAGCATCAGGCCAGCCCGCGCCCTGGTGGGGCGGGAACTGTTCATCCATATGGTGGGGAGCAAGATAGATACTGCGATGCCCCAGATATAGATACTCCTTAGCTTTACCCTAGTCAGCCACCCGATTCTCTGGAGCACGCACGCGCAATATGCTTCATGCATCCAGTGAGCGGCCTGGGCTCGGCCGACCTGCAGAGCGGGCGAGCACCCGGCCCACATTTCGCCACACGGACCGGATCTCGCCGTCTTTCGGCACAAGGAGGTGACCATGGTAGGAAACTCGCTGTCTCCTCACGGGGGCAAACTGATCGAGCGAGTGGTCGACCCGGCACGAGCTCAGAAGGAGATCCACGGGCTGACGCAACTGCCCATCCGGGGGCAACTGGCACGGGAATGCATCAACATCGCCTACGGGTTCTTCTCCCCGCTCGAGGGCTTCATGACCGCTGCAGACGTGGAGTCGGTAGTCACGGACATGACCCTGGCCAACGGCTGTGTCTGGAGCATTCCCATAGTCTTCGACATGTCTGATGAGGAAATCAGAGAGGCAGGGTTGAAGATTGGGGACGTGCTGGTTCTCACCTACCAGGACAATCCCCTGGCTACCCTGGAGGTCGAGGACATCTTTGCCTTCGACAAAGATCTCATGGCGCGGCAGGTTTATGGAACCACGGATGATAAACATCCCGGGGTCAAGCGTACGCGAGCATACAAGGACAAGTTCGTCGGCGGTCCGGTGACCCTGGTCAATCCGCCAATCATCAATCCGCCGTTCGACAACTTCTGGTTTCCTCCCAAGGCGCTCCGACAGAGATTCGCCGAGCGAGGCTGGAACAAAGTCGTGGCGCACCAGACCCGAAACGTGCCTCACGCCGGACACGAGTGGTTGATGAAAGGCGCCTGGTTTGCTGCCAACGCCGACGCAATACTGGTCAATCCAGTGATCGGTGAAAAGCGGGTCGGCGACTATATCGATGAGGCGATCATCCTGACTCACGATGCCCTGCGGAAGGCGGGATACTTCAAAGAGGATATTCACATGACCTCCCTCCTTCTGTGGGACATGCGCTACGCAGGGCCGCGGGAAGCGGTCTTTCACGCAATCGTGCGTAAGAACCTTGGGTGCACCCACCACATGTTCGGCCGAGACCACGCGGGTGTCGGAACCTACTACGGCACCTACGCCGCCCATCGGATCTTCAACGAGATCCCCGACCTTGGTATCTATCCGGTCAAGACGCTGGAGTGGTGGTACTGCCCCGAGTGCGCCGGTATCGCCTACGAAGAACAGTGCGGCCACTCGAAGCAGGCACAGAGGTTCAGTGGCAGCCTCATCAGGAGCATCATAGAAGACGGTGTCAAGCCACCTCGCCTCATCTTTCGGCCCGAGGTCTTCGACATCCTGATGGAGTGCGCCGAAAAGTATGGAAGTGGATCGCCGTTCGTCACCGAGAGCTACCTGAAGCGTGCGGATCCCGTGATAACGGTCCCGCCCATGACGGCCTCCGCGACGGCCGAGTGAAGTTGATCGCTAGGAGGAGATCGGGAGATGGACAAGGCAGTGTTTCCCATCAACGTTTGGATCAACGAGGAGCGCTTTGACAAGCTGAAGGCTGCCGGCTTGGCAGAGATGACCAGGGACGTGCTGGCAGGTCTCAAGGTTATTCAGGTTCCTACCACCGCGGAGCAGCGAGATGCCCTGTTGGCTCGCTTTCCTAAGGCCAAGTGCGACACAGCCACTACAGGGACCATCGAGTTGCTGCCGAGGGAGGTGAAGGACCGGCTACTGGACCTGGTGCTCCATAAGAAGATTGTGGACGTGGCAGCTGACTTCCTGGAGACCTTGGGCTAGCCGGTATTTGCCCCTAGCGAAGGGGCTCAGGATCAAGTATTGGGGGAGGCTAAGACATGCCGAGTTTCGTTAACCCAGAAAAGTGCGACGGGTGCAAGGCCAAGGACAAGACAGCGTGCCAGTATGTCTGTCCCAACGATCTCATGACTCTCAACAAGGAGACGAACAAGGCGTACAACCAGGAGCCTGATCTCTGCTGGGAGTGCTTCTCCTGCGTCAAGATCTGCCCGACTCAGGCGATTGACGTGAGAGGCTACGCCGATTTCGTTCCACTCGGTGCCAGCCTGGTGCCGATGAGAGGCACCGACTCCATCATGTGGACCGTGCAGTTCCGCGACGGTCGTGTCAAGCGCTTCAAGTTCCCCACCCGGACCAAGCCGGAGGGTTCGGTTGTCCCGTATCCCGACATGGTGGAACCCACCGAGGCGGGCTTGAGGAGCCAGGAGCTGTCGGGTGAGCCGAGCTGGTTGAAGATCGACGCGCTGCCCAGGATGAAGCGGTAGGAGGAGAAGAGATGATAGCGAATCCCGAGGTCGAAGTCGTCAACTCCGACGTGTTGGTCCTTGGCGGCGGCATGGCGGGATGTGGTGCGGCCTACGAGGCCAAGTACTGGGGCAAGAACTTGAAGGTCGTGCTGGTGGAGAAGGCCGCGATCGAAAGAAGCGGCGCTGTGGCGCAGGGGCTCTCCGCCATCAACACCTATCTCGGACAGAGGTGGGGTGAGAAAACCCCGGAGGACTTCGTTCGGTACGTCCGCACGGACCTGATGGGGATAGTTCGAGAGGACCTGGTCTACGACATCGCTCGACACGTTGACTCCTCCGTCCACCTCTTCGAAGAGTGGGGCCTTCCGATCTGGAAGACATCCGATGGGAAGTACTTCCGCGAGGGTCCATGGCAGATCATGATCAACGGCGAGTCCTACAAGACCATCGTATCTGAGGCGGCCAAGACGGCGATCGGGCCGGAGAACCTCTACGAACGGGTGATGGTTACCCATCTGCTTAACGACCCTTCCGATCCCGGCAGAATCTCCGGGGCCATCGGTTTCAGCGTTCGCGACGAAAAAATGTACGTCTTCAAGGCGAAGGCAGTGATCGTCACCTGCGGCGGCGCGACGCTGCTTTTCCGGCCGCGCTCTGTGGCTGAGGGGTTGGGTCGTACCTGGTATGCCATCTTTGACACCGGTTCTACCTTCGCCATGCAGGCGCAAGCAGGCGCCGAGATGACCCAGATGGAGAACCGTTTCGTTCCCAGCCGCTTCAAGGATGGTTACGGTCCTGTCGGCGCCTGGTTCCTCCTGCTCAAGTCGCTGGCCACGAACGCCAACAATGAGAACTATATCGTGACCCGCGAGGCAGAGCTGAAGAAGTACGAGCCATACGGCACAGCCAAGCCGACACCTACCCCCCTCCGCAACCATCAAATGATGATGGACATGATGGAGGGCAAGGGCCCGATCTTCATGCGGACCAATGATGCCCTGGCAAAGCTCTCAGGCGGAGACAAGAAGAGGTTGCGAGAGTTGGAGTCTGAGGCCTGGGAGGACTTCCTGGACATCACCTGCTCTCAGGCGCTGCTGTGGGCCGCACAGAACGTCGATCCACAGGAGATGCCCTCAGAGCTCACCCTGGCCGAACCCTATATCATGGGGTCGCACTCCGGCTGCTCGGGAATGTGGGTGAGCGGACCGGAAGACCTGGCCCCGGCGGACTACTTCTGGGGCTACAACCGCATGACGACGGTGAGGGGCATGTTCACCGCGGGCGATGGCGTGGGAGCCGCGCCGCACAAGTTCTCTTCAGGCTCGTTCACAGAGGGCAGACTCGCGGCCAAAGCCGCGGTGGCCTACTGCGCCGACAACCCCGGCGATGTTCGAGTGGATGAGGACCGGGTGAACGCCATCAGAGGCGATCTCTTCAAACCTTACCAGACCTTCGAGGCAAACAAGGGCGCCTCGACCGTCGAAGAAGTCAACCCCAAGTACATCTTGCCCAAAGCCGGCTTGAACCGGCTTCAGAAGATCATGGATGACTACGCCGCTGGCTCCGGAACCTGGTACCGAACCAGCGGGCCGATGCTGGAACGGGGCCTCGAGTTGTTGGGGCTCCTGAATGAGGATCTGCACAACAGCATGGCCGCTCGCAACCAGCATGAGTTGCTGCGCTGCTGGGAACTGGTCCACCGAGTCTGGACGGCAGAGGCACACGTGCGACATATGCTGTTCCGGAAGGAGACCCGCTGGCCGGGCTACTACTATCGGACGGACTTCCCCGCTGTCGACGACGACAACTGGAGGAAGTTCGTCAACTCCAGGTTCCACGAGGCCACTGGCGAGTGGGAGATGTTCACGAAACCGTACGTCCAGCTGGTGGAGTAGCGTTCCCTCCCTTCCAGAGCGCTGCCGGCCCGAGGTACCCAGAGCCAAAAGGCTGGCAGCGCGAAAGGTGTGACCCCTTCGCTGGGCCCACCGTGCGCGCTGAGGGTGACAGTCTCGGGGTAGAGCCAAGGAGCAAGGCGATGACTATCGAAACGGACATCCTTGTGGTGGGCAGCGGGATGGCGGGGTTGAGTGCTGCCCTCGAATCTGCGGAAGCAGGCTACAGCGTCGTCCTGGTCGAGAAAGAGCCCTTCCTGGGCGGAAGGGTCGCTCGCATGCACCAGTTCTTCCCCAAGCTCTGCCCTCCAGCCTGCGGCCTGGAGCTGTACTTCAAGCGGCTCAAGACCAATCCCCGGATCTCCTACTTTACTCAGGCCGAGGTCGAGCAGTTGTCTGGGCAGCGTGGAGACTTCAAGGTCAATCTCACGCTCAATCCACGTTACGTGTCGTTGGAGAAGTGCACTGCCTGTGGAGATTGCATCGAGGTGTGCCCCGGACACAGGACGAACGCTTTCAACTACGGCATGGGGGAGACGACTGCCATCTATCTGCCCTGTCTGACCGCAATGCCCTACAAGTACGTGATCGATCGCGCTGCTTGTGCCAACAAGGAGTGCACCGAGTGCGTGTCCGCGTGCCGATATGGGGCGATCGAATTGGGCAGCTTTCCCAAACACCTCCGGCTGCAGGTCCGATCTGTTGTCATAGCCACCGGATGGATGCCATATGATGCCACTCGGTTGGTCAACCTGGGTCTGGGGCGCTTCGGCAATGTGATCACCAACGTCATGATGGAGCGACTGGCCGCAAGTGACGGCCCCACCGGAGGCCGGATCCTCCGCCCGTCAGACGGCAAGGAGGTTACCAGCGTCGCCTTCGTTCAGTGCGCCGGCTCGCGCGACGAGAACCACCTTCCATACTGCTCGGCGGTCTGCTGCATGGCGTCGCTGAAGCAGGTGACTTACGTGCGAGAGCGAAACCCCGAAGCCGGCGTCCACGTCTTCTTCATGGATGTGCGCGCGCCCGGTCGCTATGAGAACTTCTATCGGCAGATCGCCGAGGACGGACATGTCAGGCTATTCAGAGGCAAAGTGGCAAAGATCGAGGAGAACCCAGCCACGGGAGAGCTCACCGTCAGCGCCGACGATACCATGTACGGTGGGAAAACGAGGACGGCTGTGGACATGGTAGTGCTTGCCATCGGAACCGCTCCTGCCGCGAATAAAGCCGCCATCCCCGGGGTGCAACTGGTCTGGGACCAGCACGGCTTTCTCATTCCAGACGGCACCGAAGGGGTCCATCCCGCTGGCGTAGCCAGGAGGCCGATGGACGTGTCCGCGAGTGTGCGGGATGGGGTCGCAGCGGCGCTGCTGGCAATCCAGGATGTGGTAAGGAGTTGACCAATGGCGTCGAAGGTCGGAGTCCACATCTGCACCGGATGCGGCATCGGCGAGGCTGTGGACATTGCGCGGCTCCAGGAGGTAGCCGAGAAGGAGTTCGGGGCGCATGTCACCCAGCACTCCTGCCTGTGCGGACCCGCGGGCCTTTCGGATCTTAAAGGCGATCTGACCCGGGAAGGCTCCGACAGACTGGTTATTGTAGCCTGCTCCCCGCGAGTCAACGTTGAATTCTTCTCGCTCGACTCGATAGTTGTCGAGAGGGTCAACCTGCGGGAGCAGGTGGCATGGAGCCACACGCCTGCCGATGAAGACACCCAGGCCCTGGCGGAGGATCAGCTTCGCATGGGGATTGTCAAGGTGCAGAAGACCAATCCGCTGGAACCGCTGCAGGCGGTGGTGGAACAGACGGCAATGGTAGTGGGCGGCGGCGTGACCGGTCTGACGGCCGCCCTCGGCATAGCTCGGGCGGGTCGCAACGTGATTCTCGTGGAACGAGAGCAGGAGTTGGGCGGCTGGCTGCTCAAGTTCGATCAGGTGTCCCCCACCCACGCCCCCTACCGGGAGCCCGAGGCCCCGAACGTCGCGGACTTGGCGTCGCAGGTTCTCGCCGATCCCCGAATCAACGTCATGACCTCTACCAGCATAGAGGAGGTGTCGGGGCAACCCGGCGACTTCGAGGTTGTCGCCAACCGCGCCCGCGACTCCGTCAACTTCCGCGCGGGCTCCATCGTTCTGGCCACCGGCTGGCAGCCGTACGACGCGACGAAGCTGGAGCACCTGGGTTTCGGCCGCCTGCCGGACGTCATCACGAGCGTGATGCTGGAGGAACAGGTAAAGCACGGCAAGCTCATCCGACCATCGGATGGGCAGCCCCCCCGGAGGGTCCTGTTCGTTCAGTGCGCTGGCTCGCGCGATGAGGAGCACCTCCCCTACTGCTCGGCCGTTTGCTGCCAGGTGTCGCTGAAGCAGGTCCTCTACGTGCGCAAGCTGCGGCCCGCCGCCAACGTGTACATCCTGCACAGGGATATCCGCACTCCAGCCCAGTACGAGGACTTCTACAAACGCGTCCAGGAAGATGACCAGGTCTTCTTCCTCAGGGGGGAGGTCTCCGGAGTCGCGGCCGGCCGCGATGGCAACCTGGTCGTTGAGGCGCACGACACCCAGCTTGGCGCGGTTATCAAGCTGGAGGCGGATCTCGTCGTCCTGGCCGTGGGAATGGTGCCGGTCGGGATTGATGCCCTGAAGCTGCGATACCGCCAGAGCCCGGACATGCCCACTGCCCACCACGGCTTCGCGGACTCCAACTTCGTGTGCTGGCCCTACGAGACGCAGCGAACCGGCATCTTTTCCGCGGGATGCGTCCGCGAGCCGATGATCGTGGCGGACTGTATCCAGGACGCCGAAGGCGCCGCCATGCGCGCCATCCAGGCTATCACTCTGCTGGAGCAAGGGGCCGCCCTGCACCCGAGGGTGGGGGACCTCTCCTACCCCTCCTTCTTCCTCCAACGTTGCACCCAGTGCAAGCGCTGCACGGAGGAGTGCCCCTTCGGTGCCATCAACGAGGATGCAAAGGGGACACCAGAGATCAGCCCGAACCGGTGCCGGCGCTGCGGTGTCTGCATGGGAGCGTGTCCGGAGCGGCTCATCTCCTTCAAGAACTACAGCATCGACCAGATCACCTCGATGATCAAGGCCATCGAGGTTCCGGAGGACGAGGACAAGCTGCGCATTCTCGTGCTGGCCTGCGAGAACGACGCCTACCCGGCTCTGGATTTGGCGGGATCCCTGCGGATGCAGTACGACAGCAGCTTCAGGATAATCCCATTGCGCTGCCTGGGTTCGACGAACGTTGTGTTCATCGCCGACGCCATGTCGCGTGGCATCGACGGAGTGCTCCTGTTGGGATGCCGCTACGGCGACGACTACCAGTGCCACTTCATTAAGG
>DAHXJB010000379.1:0-7619 GCA_027372455.1 Chloroflexota bacterium
GGCGCCGGGAAGACTACGCTGCTCGAGCGAACTCTGGAGCAACTCAAGGGAGAGCTTCGGATGGCGGTGATAGAGGGTGATATCGCCGGCAGCAGCGACGCTCAGAGGATCGGCCGGCATGAGATACCGGTGGTGCAGATCAACACCGGCGGGGACTGTCACCTGAACGCGAACATGGTGCGCTCCGCGCTGGATAGTTTGCCCCTTGGGGAGATCAGGCTGCTGTTCATCGAGAACGTGGGAAACCTGGTGTGCCCGGCAGAATTCGACATCGGAGAGGACGCCAAGGTAGTCATCCTCAGCGTGGCCGAGGGAGACGACAAGCCGGAGAAGTATCCGCTGATCTTCGAGCAATCGAGCGCCATGGTGCTCAATAAGATGGACCTGTTGGGGATGGTGGACTTCGACCTGGACAAGGCAAGGGCGGCCGCGCGGACCACTCACCCGGACCTGCCTATATTTGAGCTGTCGGCTCGCAAGGGACAGGGCATGGAGGGCTGGCTGGACTGGGTGCGAGGCCGGCTAGCTATGGATAACAACAGTTAGCGTGCCTATATATCTTGCCTTTTCTCGGTCCATTTGGTAGCATCATCTGTCGTGCGGGTGGTCAGGCTTTTGGCTCCCAGCACCGGAGGCGATGAGCGCCTCTCCATTCTGTCGCATCTGCGGGTCAGACAGAGGAGAGGCCTTTTGTCGTTAGCTGAGTGGCCTGTCCGGCAAGTTCACCACACAGTCATGCTGAGCGAAGCGAAGCATCTCTCCGCCACTGGAGATCCTTCGCCGCGCTGTTCAGAAACTTCAAGTTTCTGTGCTTCGCACAGGGTTCCCGGAACCCTGGGATACTCAGGGTGACAGCGAAGTGTGCAGGGGACTTGCCGGACGGACGGCTTGGAAGCTTGGTGGAGGCTCAGGTGCAACAGTCTACACCCGCGGATATAGAGCTGAATCAGCGCATCTACTGGCTCATCCAGCTGAGATGGTTGGCGTCCTCCGCGGTGATCTACGGCACGTTTGTCGCCACCACGATTGTCGGGCTCAGGCTGGACCCCCTGCCCCTGTACCTCATCGGCGCCGCCATCGCGATCTACAACTCGTTCTTCATCGTCAGTCTCAAGTGGAACGAGGTGGGCTCCGGCCACAACCGGCTGGCACAGGTCAGGATCATGGCTAACGCCCAGATCGTCATAGATCTGCTCTTCCTCACCCTGCTAATTCACTTCTCGGGCGGGATCGAAACCCCGCTCTCTTTTTACTTCATCTTCCACGTGATCATCGCCAGCATCCTGCTATCACGACGGGAAACCTTCCTACAGGCTACCGTGGCCATAGCCCTCTACTGCAGCCTGATACTGGGAGAGTACGAGGGCCTGATCCAGCATGTGAGTCCGTTCGGCCCTGCCCGATCCGCGATGGTCCACGACGGCCTCTTCGTGGCGGTGGTCCTCCTGGTTTTCGGCAGCACCCTCTACTTGGCTGCCTACATGGCCACCACCATCATGGGGCGACTGAGAACCAGGGGTAGGGAAATCTGGTCCCTCTCGCAGGAACTGGAAGGAAAGGCCTATGAGTTGGAAAAGGCCTACAACCAGTTGTCGGAGCTGGAGAAGATCAAGAGTCAGCACATGCGAAAAGTGTCTCAGGAGATGAAGGCGCCGCTGACCGCGATCCAAAGCTCGCTGCGGGGAATGCTGGATGGGCAGTCCGGGGATCTGGGGGTAGCTCAGAGGGAGATGATTTCCAGGACCGAGATGCGGGCCAACGGATTGCTCAGCGTGGTCAACGACCTGCTGATCCTCTCGCGTACTCGAGAAGTGAGGCTGTTCACCGAGAGGCAGGTAGTGAGCCCGCTAGCGGTAGCTGAGAAGGTGGTGGCGCAGCAGCGTGGGAAGGCTGAGGCGGGAGGCCTGACTCTCCTCACCCGGTTCGCAGAAGATACGCCGGGCATGTACGCGGACCCGGACGCCCTGGAACAGCTTCTCGACAACCTTCTGTCCAACGCGATCAACTATACCCCTAATGGGGGGGATGTGGAGCTGTCTGTAGACGCCCTGGAGCGGAACATCCGCTTCCGGGTGAGAGACACGGGCATAGGCATTCCCGCGGCAGAGCTGCCAAAGGTGTTCAACGAGTTCTACCGCGCCGAGAACGCCCGACGCTACACCGAGGAAGGGACCGGGCTTGGTCTGTCCATAGTGCGAAGCATCGTGGATACCCATGGGGGGCAAATAGACCTGGAGAGCCAGGTGGGGGTTGGCACCACTGTGACTGTGGTGCTTCCCAGCGGAGAAAGGCCTGTCCCGGAGTCTGAAGGAGAGGAGCAGTCGGCGGAACCGGAGCCATCCCAAAGATCCTGAGAGTTCAGATCTCAGCCATATCAGTTGAACTCGCTCGAAGGTACGGTTCGCCGTTGTGGGGATGGTTCAGCGACGGTGTGCCAGTCGTAGGGGCAAGCGGCGCTCGCCCTGGGGCCAGGATGGGCCACTGGAGCCACCAGGGCGACCGGCCGGTCGCCTCTACTGTTACTCTCCATCTCGCCGTTTCCGTGAACCATGCCGCCGTTGTGATGAGCGGGGAACGGGTCTTGCATCAACCAGTTCGAGGCGGCTGTGATGACAGAGCTGTCCATCCGCCAAGTCCTGGGGACTTTATCGGTCGGAGGCAGGCCCTATGGTGGCAGCGCTTCGGGCCGGCACATATCTGGTGGCCATAGTCCTGGCTATCTCGGTTCTGCTGCTTCTAACAGGGCTGGCAATGGCCGCACGCCCTGAGATCTTCGCCACTCTCGGCCTTCACGATACAGCCAAGGTCGGCATGGCACTCGCCCTGGTTGGTGGGATCGGCGCTGTGGCCAGCGCCATATTGAGCCGGGTCCTGGATCTGGTCAGGGCTTCGATGGGTGGCCCGAACGGTTCGATCTGAATGGCGGTGTATTAGGCCTTGTCCAGTTCGAACAGCTGGTGGAGTTTCCGCACCGCCTCCTGCACCTTATCCCGATCGACGATGCAGGTTATCCGGATCTCCGATGTAGTGATCATCTCGATGTTGATGCCGGCATCGGAAAGAGCACGGAACATGGCAGCGGCGATGCCCGGCGCGCTCTGGATGCCCGCTCCGACAATCGAAACCTTGCCCTGATTGTCGGAGCTCAGCACCTGCTTCGCCCCAATCTCCTGCGCCACCGGATCCACGATTCGCACCGCCTTCGCCACGTCGCCACGAGCCACGGTGAAAGAGAGATCGGTGGCGCCCTCCACGGTGACGTTCTGAACGATGACATCCACGCTGATGCCCGCCCGAGAGAGCGGCTCGAAGATGGAGGCCGCCAGCCCCGGCCGGTCGGGAACGCCCACCACGGAGATCTTACCGGCGTTGAGGTCGTGAGCTATCCCTCGAACTCGGTTTCTGGTTTCCATTCCGCTAACCTCGTGAATCAACGTACCCGGCTCCTCGTTGAAGCTAGACCGGACCATGATGGGGACACCAAAGGCCTCTCCCAGTTCCACAGACCTGGGATGCATCACCTTGGACCCCAACTGGGCCATCTCCAACATCTCTTGATAGGATATCTCATCCAGCTTTCGCGCCTCCGGCACCAACCGTGGATCCGACGTGTACACACCATCCACATCGGTATAGATGTCACAGCGGTCCGCCTTCAACGCTACCGCCAATGCCACCGCCGTGGTGTCCGATCCACCCCTGCCAAGGGTGGTCACATCCACTTCGTCGGTGATTCCCTGGAAGCCGGTCACTATGACGATCTTCCCGGAGTCCAGTTCCCGCTGGAGGCGATCGACCTCCACCGACTTGATGCGGGCTCGCCCATGCAAAGAGTCAGTGTGGATCCCTGCCTGGCCTGCCGTGAGTGAGATTGCCGTGTGCCCCATGCTGCGGAGGGCCATGGCCATCAGGGTCGCCGAGACCGTCTCGCCGGTGGACATCAGCAGATCCAGCTCCCGCTCATCCGGCTCGGACGAAACCTCACGGGCGAGAGCGATCAGCTGATCGGTGGTCTTGCCCATGGCCGACACCACAACAACCATGCTGTGGCCAGACTCTTTAGTCGCGACGACGCGCCGAGCAACGGCCAGGATCCTCTCAGCGGTGGCGACCGACGAGCCGCCATACTTTTGTACGATGAGTGCCATGGGACCCTCCCAATAGACAGTCCTCGGTTACGCTCTATCAACAATTTGCGCGCCAGAGTAGCAGATCCTTGTCACGATCGTTCGTCCATCTACCCCGGCGCGAGCTCCGGCCCCGCTCATGGCCTCGGCCACCCGCTCCTCCCCGCCAAGTGAGAAGGCGAGGATGCTGGACCCGGCACCGCTAAGGGCAGCCCCAGCCGCGCCGGCATCCAGTCCTGCCTGGATTATCTCTCCCATGGCTGGGAACAGCTTCAGCCGGTAGGGCTGGTGCAGGGCATCTTCGGTAGCCGCCTTCAGTAGATGGATCGCCCCCGTTGTCATGGCTGCCACCAGGAGCGAAGCTCGGCTGATGTTATAGATAGCATCGGCCCTGGAGACGTGACGGGGTAGGATCTCGCGGGCCTCTGAAGTGAGCATCGGAAAGTCGGGGACAAAGGCCACAATACCGAGATCCGCCGCGAGAGGGACCCGAAGGTGCTGCACGGTGGAACCGTTCATGACCGCCACCTGCAGCCCTCCGAAAAGGGCCGGGGTAACGTTATCGGGGTGCCCCTCCATCTTAGTTGCGATCTGAAGGAGAGCCTCGCTGGAAAGAGGATGGCCCAGAAACTCGTTGCCGGCCACCAGTCCGGCCACCAGTGCCGCGCTGCTGCTTCCCAGCCCTCGGGCCAGCGGAACCCAGTTCTCACAGGAGAGGGTGAGGGGAGGAACCTTCCTGTGCAGCTTCTCGTACACAGCGAGCACACCCTGATAGACCAGGTTGTCCTGCCCCTGGGAGAGAACGTCCTCGCCCTCACCTGATAGACTCACGCCGAACTCGTCGCTGGCCTCGATGGCAACGGTGTTGTACAGTTCCAGCGCTATGCCGATGGAGTCGAATCCAGGGCCGAGGTTGGCGCTGGTAGCCGGAACTCTGACGGTAACCTGCCTGGGCATAGTACGATTCGAATCTCCGTCCGGCTGGTAGGGTGTGAAACATAATACAGCAGTGTCTCCAGCCATGTCCAACCAGCAACAGCTCCTGCTAATATCCATTCATTTGATTGCTTGTATGTTCCAAGTTGCTATAATGTGGTAGCAGCCCGAACGTGCATGGTGCAGGCTTCCTACCGGTCATCCCGGGCCGTCCCCATGGGTAGGCGGCCGGAAGCACTCCACGAGGAGAGAGTGCCGCTCGCCGCCCAGCCGCAACGGTCTGGGCCTGTTGTGGGGGGAGGTGACGTCCCGATCTCACACGGCCGATCCCCGACGATGCCTTGCGTCGCTTCCTTCATACATGAGCCGACGGTGGCGAACGCGGTGCGGTCACCACGGTCTTCCCAGCGAGTGCGACCACTCGAGTCCAATCTATATCCTGTCGTTCTCCTCTGTGATCAACAGATGATGGAATCCAACGGGAGGTTTTCGAGATGCGCTGGTGGTTCCGGCAACCCGTCACGGTTCAGATCTTCATCGGGATGGTCCTGGGGATAGTCTTCGGATTGATCTGCAACGCGTCGAAGTGGACCATCGGGACAGACATCAAGTGGCTCGGTGACATCTTCATCCGTCTGATCCAGGTGGTGGTGATCCCATTGATCTTCTCCGCCCTCACCGTGGCCATGGCCAGCGTGGACATCCGCTCCTTCGGCCGCATCGCAGTCAAGGTGGTCGTGTTCTACACGATGACCACGGTAGTCGCCGGCGTCATCGGCGTGATGTCGGCCGACATCTTCAGGCCCGGCGCGGGAATTAACCTCGCCGCCTTCGGTCAGTTGAAACCGCCCGAGGCCGCCAAGCCGCCAACCTTCGTCGATATCATGCTGAACATGTTCCCCACCAACGTGATCAACGCGGCGGCTACGGCCAATATCCTGCAGGTGGTGATCTTCGGGATCATCTTCGGTCTGGTGATGGGCTCAATGGGCAAGAAGGCCCAACCAGTCAAGGACCTGCTGGACTCCCTCTTCCAGATCATGGTGAAGATGGTCTATGTGATCATGGCCTACTCTCCCTACGCCATCTTTGCCCTGATGTCCTGGCTCACCGCCTCCACAGGCACGGCCACGCTGACAGCTCTTGCCCTGTACGTGGTCACCTGCATCGTCGCCCTACTGTTCCAGACCTTCGTCGTCGTGTCCATCTTCGTGGCGCTGATCGCACGGGTGAACCCGATCCAGTTCTACAAGCGGTAGGTGGACTACATGATGGTAGCCTTCAGCACCCGCTCCTCGGCAGCATCCCTGCCGGTCTCCATGCAGGTGGCCGAGCAGAAACTGGGGATCCGTCCCGAGATCGTCGGCTTCTCCCTGCCCCTGGGAGCGACCTTCAACCAGGACGGTACGGTGCTGTGGCAGCCTATCGCGGCGATGTTCATCGCCCAACTGTATGGGATCCCCATGGGTACCGAGCAGCAGATCAACCTGGTGCTGCTGGCAATCCTGATCAACTTCGGCGGCACCGTGATCCCCAGTGGCGGACTGGTGCTGCTGGCGATGGTGCTGCAGGGAGTGGGGCTGCCGATTGAGGGCATCGCCATAATCGCCGGCATAGACTTCATTCCAGACATGTTCCGGACCACCCTCAACGTGATCGACGACCTGTCCGGGGCTATCATGGTGGCAGGCACCGAGAAGGGTATGCTGAGAAAGGATGTCTTCTACGGCAAGCGGGAGCTAACCCTGGACGAACTCACTTTCAAGGGGCTGCAGGAAGCGTAGCATTCCCAGACTGTTCAGAAAGAGGGGGATGACCTTAGGGCCGTCCCCTTCCCTTGTGCCCCCGTTCTGGATATCATGGGGACAGCCGTCGGGTCGAGGATGGGGACCGGCACCAATAACGTGTGGGGACGACCCCTTGGGTTGGCTGGACAGCTGTCCCAATAAGAGCCTTGTGACGCCCCTGGTATAATGTGTCCAGAAGCTGATATCTATGGAGACTTCCACTTTCCTCACCTCCCTCGAAGGCATCGTCGAGCGGATAACCTATAGCAACGAAGAGAACGGCTACACCATCGCACGGCTGCAGCCGGCGGATGAACATGACCTGGTCACCATCGCCGGCAACCTCCAATCTCTGAACGTCGGCGAGACGCTGCGCCTCCAGGGTCGATGGACCACCCACCCACGCTTCGGCCGCCAGTTCCAGGTGGAGCGCTACCAGGTGGTGCTGCCCGCCAGCGTCGACGGGATTCGCCGTTACCTGGGCTCGGGGCTGATCAAAGGCATAGGTCCCGTCACTGCCGGCCGCATCGTGGATTACTTCGGTCTGGAAACACTGGATGTGATCGAGCAAGAGCCGAAGCGGCTGCGAGTGGTACCGGGGCTAGGATATAAGCGAGCCGAGATAATCACCCAGGCATGGGAGGCACAGAAGGTCATCCAGGAGGTGATGGTCTTCCTCCAATCGCTCCAGATCAGCTCCTCCCTGGCCGTCCGAATCTACAAGCACTACGGAGACGCCTCCCCCTCGATCGTTCAAAAAGAACCCTAC
>DAHXJB010000033.1:0-1812 GCA_027372455.1 Chloroflexota bacterium
AGAGGCCCATGGCCTTCAACATCTCGGGGTCCTCGGGTTTCTTGCCCTGCTGTCCGTTGGAGGCGAACCACTTCGCGTAGGCCGCTCCCATGTGAGCCTCTGTCGGGTCCACCGGCAGCGCGTGCCTGGGGAAGAGGTAGAGCATCTCGGAGCCGTCGTTGGCCCACAGCATGATCTGCAGCTCGTCGTTCTGGCTCCTGGTGAAGGCCAGAGTGCGCTCCATCTCCTTGACGTCTGCCTGGATGCCAATCTTCTTCCACTGCTCCTTGATCATCTCGGCGACCTGGGTGAAGGGAATGAACTGGCCGCCGACGGTGGCCAGTTCGATGCGGAGCCTCCCCTTGCCGTCCTTCCTCTGCCGGTAGCCTTCCGAGTCCTTCTGAGTCAGGCCGACCTTGTTGAGAAGGTCGTTGGCCTGCTTGGCGTCGTAGGTGCACCAGAGCTTCCGATACTCGGGGCCCGGGCTGTAGAGAGAGGGCTCTGCGGGGGCAATGGATCCGGGGGTGCCGGTGCCGAGCCAGAAGGTCTCGTTCAACTGGTCCCGATCGATGCCCAGGGAGAGGGCGTGGCGGAAGTCCTTGTTCATCAGTAGACCGGAGATTTCGGGATCGCCGGTGTATCCTTGGACGACGTGAAGGGCGCAGTCGGCACCGTTCAAAGCGGGATCGAGGTGGACCTTGTACCCGCTCTTGTCCTGGTTCTGCAGGAACACCGGAAGCTTCACCATGCCGGTGTGTCGTTCCTGCTCGTCGTACTCCCCCGAGATGGCTCGCAGGTTGAGGACCTCCAGGTCCTGAGCGAGGGTCAGCGCGATCTTGTCGATGTAGGGGAGCTGGTTGCCTTCGGTATCCACGGCCCAGTAGTAGGGGTTGCGCTCCAGGGTCCAGTTCGGGGTGTTGATAGGGCTTGTGGTCTTCCAGGGGCCCACCACGGGAAGCTCGGTGTTGAGCTGCCAATCCAGCTTGAACCGAAGGAAGCTCTTCCAGCTGTCGAAGCCTGCGTCCTTGGCCTTCTTGTTGAGTTCGTCCACAGGCGTGAACTTAGGCAGGAACTGCTTGATGTAGTGGGCCGGTGTGTAAGCTCCGAAGAAGCTCGCCGGGTTCGACTGCCTGGCGGCCTGCCCGCCTCCGATCAGGGTGCTTCCGGCGAGGATGTCCTCGAAGAGAAAGTTGGGGTCGTCGAACTTGAAGGCGATGGTGTAGTCGTCCACCTTCTCCATTTTGCCCTGCTTGCCATTCACGTCCAGTTCGGGCGTCGGAGTGGGGACGAGATCCTTATTCTGGTAGATCTCCTGGTACCAGAACATGAAGTCGTCGGCGGTGAAAGGTTCGCCGTCGGACCACCTCATAGCCTTCCGTAGGTAGATGGTGGTGGTACGACCGTCGTCGCTGACTTTCCAGCTCTTGGCGACACTGGGAGCCCGCTTTGCCCCGGTGTAATCCCAGAAGAGGATTTTGTCGGTCGATACGAGTCGGTTTCCATTCTCGCCATCGCCCGGGCCGGTGAAGGCGCGCCGCCAGGTCCCACCATACTTGCCGGTTTCGTTGAGCGGCTTGAGAACCATGAGGTCTTCCGGAGCCGGAAGCCGTTTCTCCACCGGTGGGAGCTTTCCCGCCTTGACCATATCGGCGAGTTGAGGCGCCTCTTTGAAGCTCTTGGGGAACTGCGCGGGGTCAGAGACAATCACCGGCCCCTCCAGCTTGCCCATCAGCTGGGAACCGAGCTTGGCTTCCGGGGCTTGAGCCGAAGCAGCCGCTGTGGTAGGAGCGGGGGCAGCAGCGGGTGCTTTCGTGGACGCCGCAGCGGCCGGGG
>DAHXJB010000082.1:0-5202 GCA_027372455.1 Chloroflexota bacterium
GAAAGCCCCACCCAATATGTTAGCGGTTCTACGCTCCTGTCACATCCCAAACCCGCGGGGTACCCGGGTTGGCATCGTCGGGGCAGATTGCGTGACGGTGAAGCCCTGGCCGTCCGGGGTCAGGACCGACGGAGTCACGACGGTACTCCTGCCGGAGCCTGCCAGGGTGATCGGCTTGGCACCGGCCTGCGCGATGGTCACGGTCTTCCCGTTCTCCACGGCCGATCCACCGCTGAACTGCACCGTGCCGAAGTTGTCGATTGGCACCACTCTACGGCCCACGCTCGGTGCCTCCTCGATCCACTCCGCCGACGACAGCGAGGATGCATAGTTCACCGTGGTCTTGTAGCTCTCGCCGGTTGTGTGGTTCTCGAACTGGATCAGCCACCGGTTGGATCCCTGATCGCTGATCGTGACGGTGACTGAGTCGCCCGGGCTCGCGGTGAATGGGACCTGATGAGATGGTCTCGGAAGGGTCTCGATCCACGCATCGTAGCGCACCGTGCCCGAGCCGTTGGTTGTCTCCTGGGTGCCGGCCTGGATCAGGTCTCGGCTTCGCACGCCGCCGATCCCAACCCAGGTTGCTCCGCTCGAGAGCCCCCCGGTGCTATTCGACTGCGGCACCGTCCAGCTGCCTGTCACTCGGGTGAAGGTGCCCGAGGTCGCGGCGTAGCCAGACCAGTTGCGCGAGACGCTCGCCTGGGTGGCAGGCTCACTCAACACTGGAGGCACCGATGCCGGCGCGCCCGACCCGTATGGCGCGGATACGACAGATCCCGGCGGCAAGTTGGGGTTGGAGTTAGGTTGATCGTCGGTCTGGATCTTCCAGCTACCCTTCTGATCGACCAGGGTGTACACATTCTGGTTTCGGCTCTGGTCGGTCGAGCCGTCTTTGTAAGTGCTCTGCCAGGTCTCGTAGGTTGTGGCCCGCGCGGTGGTCGAGTTGGTAAGGGTGATCTGCCCCCACTGGATCTTGATCAGCTTGATGGCGGAGACGCCGCCGTTCGCCAGGTCGCTGTTGATCTGTACCATGTCTTTGTAGTGTTTGGCCGTAGCCGTGTCCTTCATGAGTGTCGGATCGCCCTTTGCGAACGCCTCCTCCTGCTCATGGTTGGCCTTCTCGATGACCGCCTTGATGGCGGCAACGGTGGCATCGTTCGGCTTGGTGGTCTTGGAGCCGGCCGGTGTTGGCGAGGCTTTGGCCGAGGGCGTCGGCTTACTCGTCAACGTCGAGGGCGCGGGTGTGGCTGAGGCCGTGGGGACCGTCCCGCTCTTCGAAGTGGACGGTGTGGCCGTGGACGACGGCGCACTGGTCGCGGACGGCGAGCCAGAACCACCGATCGACGTCAGACCGGATATGCCCGTCGCGACCGAGCAACCTGTCACCGCGATTGCGATCGCTAGCACTGCTACGAAAATCAAGAAAGTGCGCATGTCACTTATCGCCTTCCTAATCAGTCTACGCTGAGTCTCTGCCCCTCCGTCCCCGATGAACTGATCGTGCCGGTGAGGCGATTGCTATGTTATCACCAAACTGTTAAATCGGTGTCAAGAAGCCATTTAAGAACTACTTAGGTTTGAGAACAGACCCGGGTCGGAGTGTGGCAAGGGGCGTGCTAGAATAATCGGGACGATGCACTAGGGGCGGGGTCTTGTGCCACGCCGCCCGGCGGCTAAGTGTCCTGGCCGAGGTATTGGATGCCAACCATAAGAGAGTTGTTGCGGGGAGTGTCCGGGGTGAATCTCCTGGGGGATCAGGAGCTGTCGGTGGTGGGGATCGCCTACGATTCCCGTTTGGTGAAGCCGGGGGATCTGTTCGTTGCGCTGCCGGGCTTCCATGCCGATGGCTGCCTTTTCGTCCCCGATGCCCTGCGTCGGGGCGCTGTGGGGGTGGTAACCCAGAACCCGGCGGCGGAGATCCCGGATGGGGTTACATGGATCACTGTGCCGGATGCCCGCCGTGCTCTCACCGACCTTTCGGCGGCTTTCCATGGCTATCCGGCTCGCGAGCTCCGCGTGGTGGGGGTGACCGGCACAGACGGCCAGACCACCACGCCCCACCTGGTGAGCGCTACCTTGGAGGCTATGGGTTTCCGGACAGGGTTCATCACCACCGCTGACGTCAAGGTGGGGGATCTTGTCCGGCACAACGAAACCCAGCATACCACCCCTGAGTCAGTGGAGGTGCAGGGGCTGATGCGACAGATGGTGGACGACGGTGTCGATTACGCGGTGCTGGAGTCCAGTTCCCATGCCCTGGCGTTGGATCGGTTGCTTCACTGCGAGTTCGACGCGGCGCTGTTCACGAATCTGAGCCCAGAGCATCTCAACTTCCATGGTTCCATGGAGGGCTATCTGGAGGCGAAGGCGAAGCTGTTTGCCCTGCTGGACGTGGCGATGGATAAGGGGATTGAGAAGGTGGCCCTGCTCAACGTCGACGATCCTCACTCCCAGCGGCTCCGACGGGCGACTGGATCCCGGGCGATCTGGTATGGGATAGACGGGGAGACGGGGAGACTCCCTCTCCCTCTGGGGGAGGGTCGGGGTGAGGGCGACTCCCTCGTGATGGCGAGGAACGTGCGGCTGATGCCGGGCGGCTCCCACTTTACTCTGGCCACGCCCATGGGATCGGTGGAGGTTGAATCGCGGCTCGCGGGGCGTTTCAACGTTTACAACTGGCTGGCAGCCGCGGCCCTGGGGCTGAGCCAGGGCGCTACCCTTCAGCAGATCCGGCAGGCGGTGGCGACGGTCGACTCCGTACCGGGTCGAATGGAGCGGGTGGAAGTTGGGCAGCCATTCACCGTGGTCGTGGACTTCGCCCATACCCCTCAAGCCCTCGAGACGGTGCTGAGCACGCTCAGACCGCTCACGTCCGGGAAGCTGCTGGTGCTGTTCGGACTGGCTGGCGAGCGGGACCCGGGCAACCGAGCCGAGATGGGGAGGATAGCGGCCCGCATGGCCGATTTCGGGATCTTCACTGTGGACGATCCCCGCTTCGAGGATCCCATGCAGATCGCGGAGCAGATCGCAGAGGGAGCGAGGGCCGAGGCCTGGGGGGAGGGGCAACAGTTCCTGAAGATCGCCGACCGAGAGGAGGCGATGCGGGAGGCATTCCATAGGTCTGGTCCGGGCGACACGGTGCTGCTGGCCGGTAAGGGGCACGAACGACGGCAGGTGATAGGCGCGGATCTGGTCCCCTGGAACGACGCGGAGGTCGCCCGAAGGCTGCTCTCGGAAATGGGCTACTGATTTCTGGCGCCTCGATCGAACTTCTCGGAACGATGCGACAAATCGGCAAAAGATATTAGAATAGGCAGTGTAGCTACTCCAATTCTCTTTCCATGGAATGATACACGATTGCATTCCTGCGAACTGTGCGCCGGATAGAGGGAACAGCCCGGGCTACCTGATGTAAGCTATCCCCCCGTGCGAGGAGTTGTCGGAGAAGAGGGAGTGGTCTCAAAACTCCCGAGATGCTAGAATCGCCAACCAGGAGGATACTAGTGATGAGAATTGCTCGTAAGATGGATCGGCTGGGTATGGAGACAGCCTTCGATGTGCTCGCGCAGGCGCGAGCGCTGGAGGCGCAGGGCAAAAGCGTGATCCACCTGGAGATCGGCGAGCCCGATTTCGACACTCCCAGCTCTATTGTGGTGGCAGCCAAGGTGGCGCTGGATGAAGGGTTCACCCACTATGGTCCCTCTCAAGGTCTGCCTGAGCTCCGCGAGGCTATTGCTGCCGAATCGGCCAGCAGCCGAGGCATGGCGGTTGATCCTTCGCAAGTGATTGTGACCCCCGGCGCCAAACCCATAATGTTCTTCACCATCATGGCTCTGGCCGAGGAGGGGGAAGAGGTAATCTACCCGGATCCCGGCTTCCCCATATACCAATCGATGATCGACTTTGTCGGTGCGAAGGCCGTCCCGTTGACGCTCCGGGAGGAGCGCGACTTCGGCATCGATCTGGAGGAGTTGAAGTCCAAGATTACCCCTCGAACCAATCTTCTGATCATCAATACCCCTCATAATCCCACTGGTGGCATCGTGACCCCCGCGCAGTTGGAGGAGATCGCGGCGCTGGCGGTGAAGCACGATCTCTGGGTGCTGTCGGATGAGGTGTATCGCCGTATCCTCTACCAGGGGGAGCACGTTAGCATATCGACCTTCCCTGGGATGGCGGAGCGAACGATAATCCTTGACGGTTACTCGAAGACCTACGCCATGACGGGCTGGCGGCTAGGTTACGGCATTGTTCCTCAATCCCTGGTCGAGCACTTCGTTCGGCTGGTGAATAACAGCGTTTCCTGTACACCTACATTCATCCAGCGGGCGGCTTTGGCTGCCCCCGAGGCTGAAGCCGACGTGGCAAAGATGGTGGCGGAGTTCACCGAACGGCGGAAGGTAGTGGTGGAGGGACTGAACTCCATAGATGGAATAAGCTGCCGCTGGCCGGCCGGCGCCTTCTACGCCTTCCCTAACGTCACGGGGGTCGGAGTACCCGCTCGTGAGTTTGCTCACTACCTTCTCCATGAGTCCGGTGTTGCTACCCTTGCCGGCACCGCCTTCGGTCCTGCCGGGGATGGCTACCTGCGGATTTCCTATGCCAACTCTTTGCCGAACCTTCGAGAAGCGTTGCGGCGAATTGAGGCGGCGGTGAAGACACTGAAGAGGTAGATCTGGGGACCTCACCCTACTCCTCTCTGCCTCAGGGGTAGGGTGAGGTTGCCTACGCATCCACGAGGATGAGTCCTTTGCGGATGGCGTACTTCACCAGCTCCGTGCGGTTGTGGATGTCCAGCTTCTCCATCAAGTTCGCCCGGTGGGCGATCACTGTCTTCACGCTCACGCTCAGCATCTCGCCTATCTCCCGGTTGCTGTTGCCTTCCGCGACCAGCTTCAGTACCTGTTTCTCCAAATCGGTCAGCCGGTCGTAGCTGGATTCGCTGGCGTCCTCTCCCCTCTGGATAAAGCCCTTGATGACGGCGGTAGCGACGGAGGGATACAGGAAGGAGCCGCCCTTGTGCACCGCGCGGATGCCGGCCACAAGCTCGGTGCCCACCGCCTTCTTCAGTATGAAGCCGGCGGCACCGGCTTTCAGGATGGGGAAGATGTACTCGCTGTCGTCGTGCTGGGTGAGGATCACGACGCGGCTAGAGGGGTTTTGCTTACGGATCTCGATCGTGGCCTCGAGGCCGCCCAGGCC
>DAHXJB010000092.1:0-3183 GCA_027372455.1 Chloroflexota bacterium
ACGAAAGCGACTGGACCTTGGGAGCCGTCCGCCGCTTCGTGCGAGAGGCCGGTGAGGAGCTGCCGCTCCTCTTCGCGCTCTCGCGGGCCGACATCACCAGCCAGCGGGAGGCCAAGGTGGCTGCCCGAATGACGCTGGTGCGGGATCTGGAAGAACGAGTCCAGCGGCTGAGAGAGGAAGAGGAGACAGAGAAGATCAAGAGCCCGCTGGATGGAAACGAGCTGATGGCCATTTTCCAGCGTCCGCCCGGCCCATGGATCGGAAGAGTGAAGGAGCGCCTGCTCAATGCCGTGCTGGACGGAGAGATATCGGCGGACGACAGGGAGGGCGCCATCGCCCTTGCTCGGCAACTTCTCGAACAGGAGAAGGGCTGACCTCTGTGGCGTCCATAGTTGTCGACGCCCTCCGCCTCTTGGGAGCAAGGCGGATGCCCGTCAGGCGCGTAAGTAGACCACTCTATTTGCCCACGGACTGGAACCACTGCTGGATGGCCCGCGCGTAGCCGGAGGCCGCGGCATCCAGAAACTTGTCCTGCTGCAGCATCGCGGCGTCGTGATCGTTGGTGAGGAAAGCCCCCTCAGCCAGAGCTCCCACCATCTGAGTGGCCCTTGGATGATCGCCGTTCGTGGGGCCCAGGAGGTAGAAGGCGTTGCCCTTCCCCACGGCGGTCTCGTCCGTCTTGATGCCTCGCTTGGTCAAGCTGTATCCCGCGGACCCGGTGCTTGCCATGAGGCCGTCCAGCACCATCTGAGCGAACTTCTTGTTCTTGTCTGTGAACGGCCTCATGGCGTTGTAGTACACCTCGGAACCGTTCAGCGCCCCGTTGTCGGCGCCGTTCAAGTGGATGGACAGGAAAAGGTCGGCCCCCGAGTTGTTGGCCAGGTCAACCCGAGCCTCCAGGTCGTCGTCCAGCGATATCCGACCATTGCCGGTGACGTCCCTGGGAGGGTTGTTCACCTGGGTATCGGCGGTTCGAGTCAGCAGCACCTGCCTGCCACCCCTTCGCAGCAGATCGGCCACCTTCAGCGCCACCTTGAGATTGAGGTCCTTCTCCACCAACACCGGTCCGTTCGGGAAGGCGTGGGCGGTGCCGATCTGGGTGCCGCCGTGACCCGGGTCCAGCACCACCAACCCGTCTCGTCCGAATGCCCCCCTCATATCGGTACCGGGTAGATCATTGGATCTATTGAGCCCATTGGCCACCAGGGGGTTGTACTGCCGGTAAAAACGCGATGCTCTGGCCTGCTCATCCAGATCCGGAGGCAGGTTGACGCCGGTAATGATCGACTTCAGGTAGTCGCCCAGCAGCAACCCCTGGGTGGTGCCTGTAGTCTTGTCGTAGTGCATGATCCCCCGCTGAAAGCGGAGGTAAACGAAGTTCTTGTTGTTGGGATCGAAGGAGGGGGCACTGGTCGGAGCCCCCCACAACTCCAGGTTGATCGCCGGCATGATCCCGGGGTCCATCTTCTTGTCCGGATAGGCGTCCTCGTAGCGAACAGTTTCATTGAAGGTCTTCCAAAAGTTGACGGGCATGCCGTTCCACTGATCCGGGACCTTGTCCTTCATCCAGGACAGCATCTTGTCCAGATAGCCATCGCTACCCGCCTTCGGCGCAGCGGCAGCCAAGCCGGCATCCAGGGCAGGAAAGCTGGAGAAGTTGATACGGGTGTAGGGCATCAGCCCATCGTCCAGCAGGTTCATTGTCGCCACGGAGCCATCGGGGGTGAGCTGCATGATCTCCCGCTGGAACAGCTGTACTCTGAAACCGAAAAGCAGAAACTCCTTGGAGATGGGATAGCCGAAGGTCCGCAACCCGCCCCGCTTGGTGAAGTAATCCCAGAACTGATCGTTCGCCACCCGGAACCCGGTCTGCTCGAAGTACCGGGCATCCTTCACCTGTGCGGTTGGGGCTGCCGGCGCCGTCGCCCGCGGCACGAAGGGTGTGGGGGGCGGCACAGTCGGACGCGCGGTCGGGGTGACCACCGAGGTCGGCGGCGGTTTCGGGATCGCCGTAGCCGGTGGCGTCGATGCCGGCACAGCGGTCGCGGCAGGTGATGGCGCGGCAGGGCCACTCGTCGCCAGTATCAACGGGGGTGGTGTGGGACCAGACTGTGCCATCATGGCACGATCAGCCGACGACGAAGGCGCCGCCCACGCCGTGCCGCACCACACGATCGAAATAGTCAACAGGCCGACAGCCGTGCCCCAGCACAACGCGGATCTTCTTCCTCTCACGACGCGCGTGTCCTTTATATGCTCTGAAGGTAGAGCGATAACGGGCCAGTGAATCGAGGGACAGTCCCTCAGAAACAGGCGGCGCCGCCGCCGTCACTGTTGGGGATTGCCGGTTAGGTCGGATGGGAGGTCAGACCTGGAGGCTCCAGCATAAGGGATAACGGAGAATGGATCAACTGCTTTATGGTGCTGGCGGCTTCTCGAGGTGGTCGAGAGGGGAAGAAGAGATATGGAGATAGCAAACCGACAGGGCAGACACGGATCCATAGAGATCGTGCCTGCCCTGTTCTACCGCGGTCATTCACTTGGTCTGGCCGGCACCCGCGGCTTTCAGCACCTCTCGGAGGTACCGCTCCTCGGGCAGCGCACCAACGAACTCGACGGTGCCGTTGACCACGATCTTCGGCACGCTCATCACCCGGTAGCGCTGGCTCATCTCGGGGAACTCCGTGGCCTCCACCGTGTCCGCTATGATGTGCTCGTTCTCTATCGCCATCTTCTGCGCCATCCTGGCCGCATTTGGACAGTATGGTCAAGTGGGCGTCACGAACACCTGGATGTGGGTCTCGGCGGTGATCTTCGTTAGCTCCTTCTTGGTCGCCTCGCTCAGGTCAGTCGTGCCCTTCGACACATCCTTGATCCCCTCGACCAACGAGGAGAACTCGTACCCTGAGGGTATCCCGAAGAACCTCACCTTGCCCTTGTTCCTGCCACTCATGACCACGGCGGGGATCTTCTCCACACCGTACTCCGTGGCCAGATCGGCGTCCTTCAGAAGGTCGCGGACGTCTACCGTGATCTTGTCGGATAGGCCAGCCACCTCATCCAGGAGATCCCCGGTCTCCTTGCAGTACATGCACTCACTGCTGGGCACCGCCAGCGGGGACTGGTGCTGGGTAAAGTAAACCAGCTTGACGGGGTCGACCATCTCCTTGGAGAAGTAGTCGA
>DAHXJB010000386.1:0-8202 GCA_027372455.1 Chloroflexota bacterium
ATAGGGTAATAGATCATCGGCTTGTTGTAGATGGGGAGAAGGTGTTTGTTTGTGATGCGTGTAAGTGGGTACAACCGTGTCCCACCGCCTCCGGCGAGGACCACACCTTTCATTCATTACCTCCGCGGTCACCTGTCCTGAGAGTTGTAGTAGCGAGCGAGGCTTGAGTCGAGATGGACATTGGTCAGCACAATCCCGAGGATCCGGGTGTTGGCCTTCTCCAGCGTGGCCTTGGCGCGGTTGGCTACATCGCGACGCGTCTTTCCGGAGCCGACAACTAGGATAGTTCCGTCCATCTTCGAGGCTAGTAGAGAGGAGTCCGAGACCATGCCTGCCGGGGCCGCGTTGAACATCACCAGGTCCGCGGAGGCGACCAACCGATCGATAAGCTGTTCCATCCTCTGGGAGCCAATGAGATCCACGGGGTTGGGTGGTATGGGACCGGCGGCGAGCACCTGGAGACTCGGAACGGCTGTCTGCTGGAGGGGTGGATCCGGAGTCTCCTCCATCAACGTCGTCGTCACGCCCTTGTCGTTGCTGAGATCGAAGGGCTTGTGGATTGATGGCCGCCGGAGGTCGCAGTCGACGACGATCACCCGCGTTCCTGACTGGGCCATGGTAACGGCCAGGTTGCAGAGTACCGTTGAGGAGTCCTCGGCGATTCCCGAACCGACAACAAGCAGCGTTCTGGGAGGGGTCTCCAGGCTGCTGAACCGAAGGTTGGTTCGAAGGGTTCGATAAGCTTCTGCCGCGGGCGATCTGGGATCGCTGAGGGTGACTAGACTACCAGCGCCTGCCTTCACCTGCGTTTGCCTCCAAATTGATTCCTCCCTCTCCCTCTGGGAGAGGGTCAGGGTGAGGGCTTGATTGGGGCACCCCAAACCCCGCCGGAGAAGGGCAGTAGCCCCTCCGTGCTCCCCTGCTAATGGTTACGTGGGATGAGACCGAGGATTGGCATCCCCAGGTGGCGTGCCACGTCCTCGGGGGACTTAAGGGTGTCGTCTAGGTACTCGAAAAGCACGGCCAGCACCAATCCGAGCACCAGTCCCAGGATTGCTCCCGCGGCGGTGGTGAACTTGGTGTTGGGCCGGACCAGGGTTCCGGCCCTAGGTGGCTCCAGCATGGTCACCTTCACTCGGTTCTTCGGTGCAACGGAGGCGTACTGGGCCGCCTTTTCTTTCTCGTAGACCTCGCCGTAGCCGAGAGCAATCTCCCTGGCTCGCTCCGGGTCCTGGTCCTCGACATCCAACTGGATGCTGATGGAGTCGGCGTATGACTTCGTCTTGATCTCGCTCGCTATCGCTTCCGGCGACAGCTTTATTCCCATCTGCTGGCCCACTTTCGTGGCCAGGGCAAGGGTCTTCAACTCCTCCTCCTGTTGCCGAAGGAGCACCTGGACGGTCATGGTCGTGCCCCAATCCAGCCGCGCGGTATCGACCAGAAGTATGGAGGAGCGGTAGACAGGTGTTTCGAGCTTGCTGAAGAGGAAACTAAAGGCGGTGGCGGCCAGGACGGCTAGCGCTACGATCCACCAGCGTCGAATGACCGCTACCGGGTAGTCCTTGAGCTGCACTGTTTTCTCCGTATCTTGAACGTGGGGCACTATAGCGTCGCTGATCGAGTATTGTCAAGGTAACTCCGCCAGCACGGGAAGCCCCAGCAGTTCCTCGGCCTCCTGCTTGCTTCGGACGGAGGGATCGAGGTAGTTGAGCAGGAATGCCAGTGCGGTAGCCGCAAGCAAGCCCACCAGGGTCCTCAGCCCTATCTCGAGCAGCCGTCTCAATGTGCTCATGTCCCTGTGAGCCTGGGGATCGTCCAACTGCGCGATCTGAGCCTGGTGCGAGTCCAGCTGGGCAAAGTACTCCTTGGCGTGCTTGTCAAGGGTGGTCTTGATGGCATTCGCGATCAGGTAGCTGGTGTGAGGGTTATCCGTGGTGACTTTTATGGCCAGTATGCGGTGAGTGTTCTTGATGGTGAGATCGCGGCTGACCTCATTCTTGGGGATGACCATGCCGCCCAGCTGCTGGCCAACCTCTTTGAGGAAGGCGTCGCTCTTGATCACCTCTCCCAGGTCGTCCACGAGATACTCCGCGGTGAGCCACGTATAGTACTCATCGTAAGAGTAGTAGTCCTTCTGGCCGGGGGGCGGCGCGGACTCCGGCTTTATGCTGACTGCCATCCGCAGCTCAGAGGTATAGGTGGTGGGGCCAAACCACACCATGTAGATGCTCGCCGCCAAGGTCAGGGCGGTCACGATGGCGATCAGCGGCCAGCGCCGGGCCAGAATGGCCCAGTATTCCCTGATTTCCAATCTCAGTTCCTCCCATTCACCGCAAAGTAATCGTAGCCGTACATTATGGTGTCGCCGGGCTTCACGTCAAACTGCCACAGGGTCACCCGACCGTTGGCGTCATCGCTCAGCACCCGTTTGCCGCCGGCGGCGTTGGGGAACCGTGCGGGGGGTTTCCCGAAGTCCATTATCAGCACCCTGTTCACCCCATTCGGAATCTGATAGCTGTATCTGGCCTCACGGTATCCCAATTGATACTCGTTGAACAGCAGCCGCACGTTGTACTGGGGAAGATAGTATTGGAACTGGCGCAGCCGCTCGTTGGCCAGGATCACCACGGATCCTGGTTTGAAGCTTCGAGCGTATGCCACCTGCCGGGACAGGATGTTGTCGATGGTGCGGATTTCGACCAATCTGACCGGGCCCGGGGTGCTGGTGAAGGCATCCACGTTCCAGGCTACCAGCCCCACCACCAGCAGAAGCCCAAGCGCCGCGGACCCATCTCTCGCCAGAGCCGACAGCCATGAGATCCGACGATATCGGCCGGAAAGATGCAGCATGGCCGACTGCGCATCGTAGACGATATCACGGATCCCGACGCCGGTCACGAGGCAGAGGGGTGGCAGCAGCGAGAGCAGGTAGCCGGGATCGCCAATGTGGATCACGGTGTACACCACGGCCGGCGGCACGAACCAGAGCAGCAGGAAGGCGACACGACGGTCGGCCACCAGCGCTTTCAGGGTGAGGAACCTGCCGATGAAGTAGAGGGTCAGTGCCAGGCTGAGGCCGAACATCTGCTTCAGGAACAGGATCAGGGTCTCGGTGTTGCGACGAAGGTCGGTGAGCCCCCCAAAGAGGGCCGAGTAGGTGGATAGGACGTAGCTACCCTGAGCGTCGCTGGCCCGCTGGTACACCGCCCACCCGCCGGAGAGTTGAACGGTGGGGATGAACCAGGCGGCAACCACCATCAACATCACCAGCCCGCTCAGAATCAGTCTCAGGATTCCTGTCCGCCAGACGCTGATCAGCCACAGGGGGCCGAGAAAGAGCAGGGTGTCCTCCCGCACACCCCCGGCAATTCCCAACACAAGACCGCTAAGTATGGCCACCGACCGATGGTCCTGCCACATCAGGTAGCACAGCCAGGCCACCAGTGTGCCGAAGAAGGCCAGGGAGGTGTAGGGATAGGCTACTTCGCCGTATCCCCAGAAGCCGACGCTGGCGGCCAGCACAGCAGCCGAGGCCAAACCTGCCCAGGGGTCGTACATGCGAGAGGCCAGCAGGAAGAGCGCCCCTACGGCCCCGGCGCTAGCGGCTATGCTGATGTACACGTAGCTGGCATTGGGGTCCTGAACCCAGATGTCGATTAGCTTGGCGATTCCAACGTAGAGCGGATAGCCGGGGGGATGGGGCTGGTGAAAGGCGAGGTTGTAGTAGTTCAGCGTCAGGGCGAAGTTCGCGGAATCCCAGGCGTACAGCATCTTGGAGACGAAGGGGAGCCTGGAAACGACGGTGGCTGCCATCAGCATGATGGTCGCCAGTGGCATGGCCCAGGGCTGAGCCCAGAGGGTGGACTTCCTCAAAGGGATCTCCTCTCGGCCAGGATGGGCATAGAGCGGTGCTCCTGGTAATGCTGATTCACCCACTGGAGCAGGGCTCCCTTGAAGGCGACGGTGTCGAAGCGTTCGGAATTGCGACGGATGGTTGCGGGATCGAACCGGGTGTCGTCGAATGATGCCACGGCATCGGCCAGAGCCTCGGCGGTCTGGGGGTAGAACAGCTTGCCCGTGACCCCGTCGATCACGGTGTCGAGTGCGCCGCCCCCGGCATAGGCTATCACCGGACGGCCCGAGGCCTGGGCCTCCACCGGGGTGATGCCGAAGTCCTCCTCACCGGGGAAGAGGAAGGCTTTGCAGCGGGAGTAGTACCGGCGCGCCTCCTCGTCGGAGACCTTGCCCAGAAAACGGATGTTGGACTTGGCTTTGGCCTGGAGGGCTGCCCGGTCGCGCCCATCCCCGATAATCACCAGGGGGAGACCAAGCCGGTTGAAACTCTCCACCACCAGGTCGATCCGCTTGTAGGGGATCAGGCGGGAAACCACCAGGAAGTAGTCTTCGTGAGTATCCGAGAGCTGGAAAGAGCCGGTGTCGACGGGTGGATAGATGATCACGGAGTCCCTTCGGTAGTACTTGCCAACTCGGGCCGCCACCGTCCGAGATATGGTGGCGAACTGATCGACCCCGTCGGCGGAGACCCGATCCCAGAGCCGCAGCCAGTTCATCATCATGGGGAGCGTCAGCCGAGTCAGCTTGCCGAACCGTTCTCGTTGCACGTACTCGCGGTAGTTCCATACCCAACGCATGGGGGTCAGACAGTAGCACATGTGGAGGGTGGTGGGCGGGGTGTGAACTCCCTTGCACCAAGCGCTGCTGTTGCTGATCACCACCTCGTACTCGCTCAGGTCGAAGCCCTCGAATGCCAGCGGGTAGAATGGCAGAAAGAGTTGATGGTGGCTCATGACGCCGGGGAGCCGCTGCATAAAGGAGGTGCGGATATCCCACCGACGGTAGCCTTCGGGCATGGAGCGGGGATCGAAAATCGAGGTGTAAACGGGTGCCTCGGGGAACAGTTCGTGGAGCTTTTCCAGTACCCGCTCGGCTCCGCCGTATTGATTCAGATAGTCGTGGACTATTGCTAGCTTCATGAAGAAACTTCTTGTGGAAACCTAACCCCCTGCCCCCCTCCCGCATCGAGAAGGGGGTACCTTCTCCCCTCCCCGTGTCGGAAAGGGCAGGGGGTTAGGTCAGTTGATAACGCTTAGAATGCTCCGCCGCCAGAGACGACGGCCGGGACGGTGCGCAGCAGGATGGTGAGGTCCAGCCCCAGGGACCAGTTCTCGATGTAGTATATGTCCAGCATCACCATTTCGTCGAAAGGTATCTGGCTCCGCCCGCTGACCTGCCAGAGACAGGTTACCCCGGGGGCCACCTCGAGGCGCCGCAGGTGCCATTCCTCGTACTTCTCCACCTCATTGGGCAGAGGGGGGCGCGGACCCACCAGGCTCATCTCCCCCTTCAACACATTGATCAGTTGGGGCAGTTCGTCCGCGCTGGTGCGGCGCAACAGCCTTCCGATCCTGGTGATCCTCGGGTCGTCGCGGATCTTCAACAGGGGGCCGGATGCCTCGTTCATCTCCCACAGCAGGTCCCGCTGCTGCTCGGCGTCTTGACGCATGGAGCGGAACTTGTACAGGGTGAAGGGAGCGCCATCCTTGCCCACCCTGGTTTGGCGGAAGAGCACGGACCCTGGGGAATCCAGCCTGATGGCCAGGGCGATCAGCGCGAGCAACGGCGAAAGGAGCAGCAAGGTTATCACTGAGACGAGGATATCCATCATCCGCTTGATCAGCAGGTTCCAGCCTCGGATCCGCGATTCGCTCACGGCCATCAATGGGATGCCGTTGACACTCTCGACGTCCACCCGGTTGAGTCGCATCTGGTACAGGTCGGGCACCACTCGAAAACTGACCCCCTTCTTGCGACAGTGATCCATGATGCGCAGCACCTGATCGTGGGAGGCCGCGGGTAGGGCAATGACGATCTCGTCTATTGCTAGATCGTTGACGACGAACGGAATCTCGTTGACGGTACCCAGGAAACGGAACCTACCGAAGTCATCACCCTGCTCGAGATCCATGAAGCCGACGACCTGGGCGGCGGCGCTCCTCTCGGTGGCTATGCTGTGCATCAGGCGACGGCCGAGGGCGTTATTCCCTCCCACTACCAGCACCCGCTTTACCCCAATCCCGCGCTTCCGCAAGGCCATGACCAGCAGCCTGTGGATCGTCCGGGCGATCCCCACGGAGAGGACGGCCAGTAGCCAGAAGTAGATGAAGAGGGCGCGTGAGGACGCCGGGTAGCGCGCCATGGACACGGCGGAGAAGAGCAGCATCATGCCGACGCTGGTGGCGCTCAGCACCGAGGAGAGCTCGCCAAGCCAGGCAACATCGTTGGGCAGCTGGTACAATCCCTTCAACACGTATGTGATCAGGAGGATCGCGCTCATCGCTACCTGAACAGGCATGTAATCCTGGTAGGAGACGTCGAACTCCCCCGGGATCTCCCCGCCCAACTCCAGTATGTAGCGCGCGAAGTAGGCCATCAGGAAGGAGATGTTGAGGGCCAGAAGGTCACCAACGGGGAGTGCGAAACGGAGAAAACCAACGAGAATGGTCTCCATTCGGCTGAGCCCTGGCGGGACCGAAGGCGGCACAGTGGACTGGGAGGTGGATTTCTCTGCCAGCTTCACTTGAGCGTATGCGTCCTTTGATGGAGTCCGGGGTTCTGCGCCTCAGTCCCGGTTACATTCGCCTGCCTACCTGCCAAGCAGTTCGTGGTAGGCTCTCATGGTAGTAGCAGCCATCTCTTCCCAGGAGAACTTGGCAGCCTGCTTTGGCCCTTCGGCTTGCAGCCGTCGTCGCAAGCTGTCGTTATCCAACAGCTTGACTATGGCGTCAGCGATGGCATCCACGTCAAGAGGGTTCATCATAATCGCCGCATTGCCCACCACCTCTGGCAGAGAAGAGACCGAAGAGGTGATGACCGCCGTCCCGCACGCCATTGCCTCTAGGGGAGGCAAGCCAAACCCCTCGTAAAGAGAAGGGTAGATGAAGATCTCGGCGCAATTATACCACAGTGGAAGCTCATTGTACGGGATGTAGCTGGTGAAGATAACATCCTCCCCCAACCCCAGCTCCCGCACCCGCTCGAAGATCCGCCCATACAGCCAACCCTTGGCTCCTCCCAGCACCAGCTTGTGGGGGATCTGCCAACCCTTTCGCACTTGGGCGTAGGCTTCCACCAGCCTCTCCACGTTCTTGCGTGGCTCGAGTGTCCCCAGGTACAGGAGGAAGCTCTCTGGCAGCTGCTTTTCCCGGCGGAATCGGGCCAGAAGGGCCTGATCCTCGATTGGGCGGTACTGGGGATCGACCCCCAGGTAGGTGACTTGGACCTTCTCAGGTGGAACGCCCATGAAACGAATCACGTCCTGGCGCGTGCTCTCGGAGATAGCGAGGATACGGTCGCACCTCCGAGCCGTGATCGTCGCCATGGCTGAGAGATACGCCCGATTCCAGCGGTTGAAACCCCCCGGCATGCGGAGAAAGGAGAGATCAAGCATGGTCACCACCGACTTCGTCGGGCAGAACAGGGGCTGGACGTAGCTGGTGGAGTGAAGAAGGTCCAGATGCTCGGCAGCGACAGCGGGTGGTTGGAGCAGCTGCTCCCAACCGATTCGGACGGACGGCTTCCACGTGGGAAGGGAGGACTGCCTGACCTGGAAGTGAGGGGTCGGTGCCAGCTCGGAAGGCAGCGTCCACCTGCCGGTAAACGCGACTAACTGATCCTCTTGAGAGGTGAGTGGACGCATATGGGCCAGCAGTTGAAGGATGTATCGGCTGATGCCCGCGGCTCGGTAGGAACTGGAGAGGTTGAGCAGTTGGGCGTTGATGCCGGCGCGCAAGGAGAATCCTCCTGTTGAAGCTGCGGCGCACAGTCTACCACAGGGTGACGGTTGGGGGGCAAGGAGGCGAGGATTTGCCTTGACTCGAATTGGGCACTCTGATATATTCCAGCCGCAGGCAATACAATGGTTTTAGCAGGTGCCGGCCAGGCATCGACCGGATTGGTGATGTCCAGTAACTGATTGCATGAGATGAGGCGGGTCCAGTCTGGCCCCGCCTCGTTTGCTTTTGCGCCCCCGGTGTTTGCCCCCTTCTGTCGGAGGCCGGCGATCCGGTGATGGGTCCACCGGGGGAAGTGCGTCCGGCGGAACGGCTGAGGTCCTCGCCCGCATGCCCATTTGGAGTGTCGTTCCTCAAATGCAATACTGTAGGGTGGGGTCTTGTACCCCGC
>DAHXJB010000121.1:0-1922 GCA_027372455.1 Chloroflexota bacterium
GGCCTGGCGGGGAGAGTGGGCGATTGTCCCAAAGCTGGTAAGCGCAAGGGGACGTGGCGCTCGGCGTCGCCCTGGGCTAAAGCCGCAGGGCTGAAAGAGCAAAGGCCACTAAAGGGGCTGACTATGGGAGCTAGCGCCTTCAGTGCGCTTCGCTCCTTCAGCGCGGTCGCTTTAGCGCCGCGCCCGGCCGAGCAACGCCATTGCCCACATTGGAACAGTCCCAAGAATGGGGTGAAAGAGGGCTTCGGCATGAAACCTGCCCGTGAAGAGGATTGAGCTGTTCGGATCGTTCGCCGGCGCAGCGCGTCCAGTCCTACCATATTCTGGGAGGAGCCCGCCATGGATATCGAAGAGTCTTCCGAGATCCGCACTGTTGCCTCGGCCCCTCGTCCCTTCGTCCTGGGTGTCAACTACTGGCCGAGGAGGAAGGGGATGTACTGGTGGAAGGAGTTCGACGGTGGCGAGGTGAGCTCCGAGTTCGCCGAGATCGCCGCCTTGGGGGCGCGCGTGGTGCGCATCTTTCTGATGTGGGAGGATTTCCAGCCTGCGCCGTGGAGCCTGGATTCCAAGCGCATAGATGACCTGATTCGGGTGATGGACATCGCCGGCGACACAGCTCTGCAGGTGATGCCCACCCTCTTCACCGGCAACATGAGCGGCATCTTCTGGCTGCCGGCCTGGGCCGTCACCGATCGTCCCCGTTCTCGACCCGGCCTGCTGATGGTCGGGAGACGCTACTCCGACCGGGAGCCGCTGGACCCCTTCGAAGACCCCTTCATGCTGCGCGCTGAGCTGTTTCAGATCAGGGGGGTCGTTCCGGCCCTGGCCACCCACCCGGCTCTCTTCGGTTGGGACCTCGCCAACGAACTGGACGAGCTGCGTAATCCCGACAGCTACCACGGCGGTTGGCTCTGGAGCTACCTGCTAAGCGAGGAGATCCGAAAGCTGGACCCCCGCCACCTCGTCACCTACGGAGCCCATATCCCCTCTCTCTCCCGATACAACGGTCTGAGCGTCGGCGACCTGGCCGAGACCAACGATTACCTCTCCATGCACGGCTACCCGCTCTACTCGGAGGTGGCACGTGGGCCCCTGGACAGCGACTTCGTGCCCTTCCTCAACCAGTTGACCGAGTGCCTTGGGGCCAAACCCACCCTCTTCCAGGAATTCGGGCTCTGCACGGCGCCTCGGGAAAAGAAAGGCCACTACATCGAGGATGAGTTCCTGGGAACGAGCAAGCAGCAGTACCTGGCAGGGGAGAAGGAGGGAGGAAGCTACTACCGGGAGGTGCTGGAGAAGCTGTACCGGGTAGGCTCCCTGGGAGCCTTTGCCTGGTGCTTCAGCGATTACGATCCTCGGATGTGGGACCGCCCCCCGTTCGACCGGGCGATCCGGGAGCGCAGCTTCGGGATCACGCGATCCGACGGCTCCCTCAAGCCGTCCGGCGTGGAGTTTCGGCGCTTCGCGCTGCGGCTGCGCTCCGGCGAACTGCAGGGCTGGGGCTTGGAGAGAACCGACTTCCCAATCTCCACCGAGCGCTACTACCAGGACCCACGCCGTCACTTCGAGAAGATGTATCGGTGGTACCTGAAGAAGAGGGGGATGGCGGCACTCGGCCCAAGTCAACGACCCTCCAGATAACTGGTCACGTAGTGCTCAAAATTGGGCGCTCCGGAGCCTTTGGAAGGATAGTCGGATGGTGTCGTTGCCAACCGACTATCCTTCCAAAACAGCGGCACAAGTCATCTTCCTGCCAATCCAGAGTTCCAAGATGTAAGGCGCAGAAAGGGATCCTGAAACATCACTGGCAATTCTCTCGCCCGGTCAGTCCCTCATCAGCCTGCAGTTCTGAATGTGTTTTCGATACTCTGGTATGGCCCACTTTGATCATCAGGAATGGCCCACGAGCGATCACGAAAGTG
>DAHXJB010000387.1:0-8376 GCA_027372455.1 Chloroflexota bacterium
TTGGTGAGCGACAGCCAGATACCCAGGAAGAATGGGTAGGCGATGAACAACAGGAGGATCAGGGCACCCGGCACCATCAGCAGATAGCCCAGCGGTTTCTCCCTGTCCAACAGGGAGAGCGGATGCCGCCACAGCGACTCCGAAGCCAACCTGGTGTTGCTCAGGGTCTGGTGGCCTGCTGTACTCATGGTGTAACCTCGTCTCTTAATAGCAGTGCAGGCGGCCACGATGCCCGGAACCACCGCGAGCAACGACCACCTGACGGACGCATCGCTGCAAAGCCCCCTTTGGCGGGAAAGGGGAGCGCGGCGGCCGCGCTCCCCTGACTTCTACTACGCTCCGTAAATCTGCTTGAGCTGCTCTGCGCCCCACTTGATGGAGCCCGCGGCATCTCCGCTGGTGATGGCCTTGGCGAAGGTATCCACCACGATGTACTTGGACGCGGCCAAAGCGGCCTTGTCGTTCAGGGGTCCTGCATATCCCGCAACCCGGCCGAAATTCGGCTCTCGTCCGAAAGCAGCGAGCTTCGGGTCCTTGGTCCACATTGGGTCATTCGCCCAGCCCTTGGTCGGAGGGAGCTCATACGTGTTCTGGGCATGGAGCCAGTCCCCGAACTGCTTCTTCTCGAACCACCACTTCAGGAAATCCTTTGCTCCGGCCACGTTCTTCGACGATTTCAGGATACCGAAGGACTGGCCCTGTAGCTGGTAGAATGCTCCAGCTGGTCCCTTCGGTGGATCGGCGTGGTCCATGTCCGCAGCGATCTTGGGAGCATCTTTCAGCGCGGCGAGGTAGATGCTGGACCCATTGATGGTGACGGAAATCTGGTCCGACAGGAAGGCTCTGTTGTTAGAGCTGTCGTCCCAGGAGAGGCCCGTGTCGTCGAACCCGTCCTTCCACCCCTGGATGAACTTCTTCATCCCATCGACGAAGGCGGGCACATCGAACGCCACGGTCTTGCCGTCCGCCTTCACCTCCATAGCACCGTAGGACCACATATAGGGGTAGCAGAAGCTGGGTGGGTCACCCAGACTGTGGCCCAGTGCCTGGCCGATCGGCTTGCCCATGGCCTTCAGCTTCTTGCCCATGGCGAAGAAGTCGTCCCAGGTGGTGGGGAACTTGTCGTATCCGGCCTGCTTCAGGTAGCTGATGCGGTAGTTCCACGCCGCGTTGCTGGTGCCAATGGGCATCGCCATGAACTTGTCGCCGATCTTGATGCCGGAGATGGCCCAGTCGTAGAAGCCTCCCTGTTGCTGGCCGAAAGCGGTGGCCATGTCGGTAACATCCACGAGGTTGGCTTGATACAGGTACGCCCAGCCTGGCCAGAAGTGGAAGATGTCGGCGCCGCTGCCCGACTGGATGGCCGCCGCGACCTTCGCCTGCAGATCCGGCCAGTTGAGGAAGTCGGCGGTGACGGTCACGCCATTCTGCTTGCCCCACTCTTTCAACTGGTTGACGAACATCTTCTGGGCATCGGTCACGAAGTATGTCCCGCCAAGGAACGCCAGGGTGGTACCCTTGAGAACAGCCGGCGCAGCGGTAGGTGCTGCCGCCGCCTTCGCGGTCGTCGGCTGCGCCGCGCCAGATGAAGCCGGCGCCTTAGTGGCCGCGGGCGCGGCCGCCGGTGCCTTGGTAGCTGCGGCAGGAGCACTGCCGCCGCTGCTGCAGGCTGCCACCGCGACCGAGGCAGCCCCAGCCCCGAACAACATCAATAGCTCACGACGGGTTAGACGTAGTCTTTCTTTGCCTGCGTTGACGTTCTCCATGTGCGCACCTTTCTTTTGGTCAGATCTCCGCACATCGGACGGAAGTCCGACTGTATGGATTCGCCGTTCTGGCGGGCGACAAAAGAGAGAACCCACATTCCTGTGGAGGTCCTCCCCGACCTGAAATGACGCCATCGTCAAGAATGCGACTGCAGATCCCCGGCCGTCCACCGCGTGGTGCCTCAAGTGATCCCACGCTGGACCACAATGCGCGTCGCACACATTGTTGCCGCGGGGTCACCCTGAACGGCAGCGTTGTGCACTGAGTCTGGCAGTGGACGAAACCGAGTGTTGTACCGTGGTGTTGCTAATATGGGCTCGCGCTGTTCACTTGTTCGTACCGCCAATCATAGGACGTAGTCCGGAAAAAGGCAAGTAGAGCGGAATTTCTCGGCAAAGTTCAGACTTGACAACGACAAAATCAACGCAAGGGTCGATGGTGCCGGGCGGCAGATAGGGGAACGCGGGGGTCCCGCGTCCCCCTCGAGAAAGAGATCAGCCTCCGTAAATCTGCTTAAGCTGCTCCTCGCCCCACTTGATTGCGCCCGCGGCGTCGCCGCTGGTCACCGCCTTGGAGAAGGTGTCCACGATGATGTACTTGGAGTTGGCCAGGGCAGCCTTCTGGTTGAGGTCACCCGCGTAGCCGATGTTGCGGCCGAACTGGACTTCGCGGCCGAAGGCAGCGTACTTCGGGTCGCTGCTCCACATAGGATCGTTCGCCCACCGCTTCGCCGGCGGCAACTGGTACACTCCCTGAGCATGGATCCAGGGATCGAACCGTGCCTTGTCGGTCCACCACTTCAGGAAGTCCTTGGCTCCGGCCGTGTTCTTGGAACTCTTCAGGATGCCGAAGGAGTGGCCGCCCAACTGATAGAAGCGACCCGCGGGTCCCTTGGGCTGGTCGGCGTGGTCCATGTCCTCCGCGATCTTCGGCGCGTCTTTCTTCGCGGCCTCATAGATGCTGGAGCCATTGTAGCAAATGGAGATCTGGTCCGACAGAAAGGCCCGGTTGTTGGCTGCGTCGTCCCACTGCAAGCCGGTCTCGTCGTAGCAGTCCTTCCAGGCCTGGATGAACCGCTTCATGGCGTCCACGAACTCCGGTTTGTTGAATGCCACGGTCTTGCCGTCCGGTTCTACCTCCATCGCACCATAGGACCACATGTACGGGTACACAAATCCGACCGGATCACCGGTGCTGTGGCCCAGGGACTGCCCAATCGGCTTACCCATCGCCTTCAGTTTCTTACCGACCGCGAACAGCTCCTCCCAGGTGTCGGGGAACTTCTCCGCGCCGGCCTGTTTCAGGTAGCTCACGCGGTAGTTGATCGCCGCGTTGGTGGTGCCGGTAGGTAGCGACAGATACTTTCCTCCCGTCTTTATGCCCTTAGTGGCCCATTCATAGTAGCCGCCCTCGGCCTTGTCGACCGAATCGGCGACGTCGGTCATATCCAGCATATTGTCGGCATACAGAGAGGCCCAGCCTGGCCAGAGGTGGAAGACGTCGCCGCCGGAACCCGACTGGATGGCAGCCGCGATCTTCGCCTGCAGATCGGGCCAGTTGAGGAAGTCCGCACTAACGGTGACGCCGTTCGCCTTGCCCCACTCGTTCAGCTGATTCTTGAACAGTACCTGCGCTGCCGGCACGAAGTAGGTGCCGCCGAGGAACGCCAGTGTAGTCCCTTTCAGAACTGCCGGAGCTGATGTAGGTGCTGCGGCCGCCGCCTTCGCGGCCGGTTGCTGCGGCTGGGCCGTCGGCTGAGCTGGTTGGGCAGCTGCAGCGGGTGCCTTCGTGGGAGCAGCCGGCGTACTGCCACCGCCACTGCAGGCGGCCACAGCGATCGAGGCGGCTCCGGTGCCCAAAACCGTCAACAGCTCACGACGAGTCAGACGTAGCCTCTCTCTACCATCGTTGGCTCTTTCCATTTGCGCCCCTTTCTTTCTTCGGCTTTCAACCGAGGCTAGATAGAATTCGCCCTACAGCTGTCTCACCAGACTCCACGGTTCCACAAAAAGGAGAGGACCTCCCGCCAGGCAAACGGAGGCCCTCTCTGAGTTGACGCGACTCCATCGAAAAGATGCGAAGCACGGATCCACGGTCGGCTCACTGTTATGCTCTCCAGGAATTCCTTGGCTAATGTCCCGAATGACGTGGGAGGCAGCACTGCCGTCGGACCGCTCCGAGCGACACCAAGGATTGGGTAAGCCAGCAGAAGACGCCGAGAACTGAATGGACCACGTGGACTTCCGCAAACGGGATCGCGGTATTTGGCTTGTGAACTCCATCATAGGTGTAAGCGGTAGAAAAGGCAAGCTAATGGCTGCTGGCTTGGAACGAGGGCTTATGGCTACAGGTCGGTCCGTCTGGTATAATGTGGTATGCCTGAAAAGAGTGAGAGAGCCTACGCAACCAATCGAAAAGCCTTTCACGAGTATTTCATTTTGGAAACGGTCGAGGCGGGAATTGCCCTGACGGGGACCGAAGTGAAGTCCGTGCGCGAGGGCAAAGTTAACCTGAGGGAGAGCTACGCGAAGGTCAAAGACGGCGAGATGTGGCTGTACAACAGCTTCATCGCCACCTACGACCAGGGTAACCGGTTCAACCACGAGACCGGTCGACCGAGGAAGCTGCTGCTCCATAAGGGGGAGATTGCCCGGCTAGCAGGGCTCTCGCAGGAGACAGGCAAGACCCTGGTAGCCCTGAAGGTGTACGACCGCAAGGGGCAGATCAAGGTCGAGATCGGGTTGGCGCGCGGCAAGAGGGAGTACGATAAGCGGGAGACCATCGCCCAGAAGGAAGCCGCGAGGGAGATTGACCGAGCCCTCAAGGAAGCCGTTCGCCGCTAGTACTTGTCAAGGGGGCGCTAGGTTTCGACAGGGGACGACACGCGAGAATTGCAGGCCGAGGTTTGCCACCGCGCCTCGTTAAAAGGTGGCAAAGGCATAACTGCCAACGAACCACTAGCCCTCGCAGCGTAACAACGCTTCGAGCGTCCGCCCAGCCTCCTCTCGGTGGGTTGGGATCGGGCGTCACTAAGCCGAGATGCTGCTTCCCTGACCGTCTGCTAGGGGTTGCTTAAGATCAGCGGGCTGGTCCGAAGACTCCTCGTCGGTAGGGGGTCCGAGGACGAGAAACCAACTGCCGACTAAGCTTGTAGCATATTCTCGGTGAACTCGCTCTGGACGGGGAGTTCGATTCTCCCCCGCCTCCACCACTTTCATCCCTGCCCGGTGCACAAGGCGGGGATTTTCTTTAGCATCAAGGGGGAGACTGGTTATGGAGAAGATCATCGCGGAAGGACTCACCTTCGACGACGTCCTCTTGGTCCCCAGCTACACCGAGGTGTTGCCCTCGGAGGTTTCGGTTAAGACTCGGCTCACTCGACGAATCTCGCTCAACATACCGGTGATCTCTGCCGCGATGGACACCGTTACGGAGAGCCGGATGGCGATCGCGCTGGCCCGGGAGGGAGGCATAGGCTTCATCCACCGCGCCATGACGGTCGAGCGGCAGGCCGAAGAGGTCGACAAGGTGAAGCGCTCGGAGAGCGGGATGATAGTCAATCCTATCACCCTGCGGCCTAACGGCACCCTCGCCGATGCCTGGCATCTAATGGAGCAGTACCACATTTCGGGCGTGCCGATCGTCGACGATGAAATGAAGCTGGTGGGTATTCTCACCAACCGCGACATCCGCTTCGAAAACGGAGGGGAGAAGTCCATCTCCCAATTGATGACCAGTACCGGCCTGGTTACCGCTCCCGTGGGAACCACCCTCGAGCAAGCCAAAGAGATCCTCCACAGACACAAGATCGAGAAGTTGCCGATAGTCGACGAGCATGGCGTCCTGAAAGGTTTGATCACCGTCAAGGACATTCAGAAGAAGATCAGCTACCCCAACGCCGCCAAGGACAGCCTCGGTCGACTACTGGTGGGAGCTGCGGTCGGGGTCGGCGATGATTTGCGGAGACGAGCGGCTGCCCTTGTGGAAGCGGGGGTAGACATCATCACCGTGGATGCCGCGCACGGCGCATCGAGAAACGTGGTTCGAGCCGTCACAACCTTGAAGGAACAGTACCCAGACATGGACGTTGTGGGCGGCAACGTCGCGACCTACGATGGAGCAAAGCGTTTGCTCGAAGCTGGGGCCGATGCCATCAAGGTCGGGGTGGGCCCAGGCTCGATCTGCACCACTCGGATCGTCTCAGGGGCCGGTGTTCCGCAACTCACTGCGGTAATGGAGGCCTTCAGAGCGACCAATGGCCAGGTCCCGTTGATCGCGGACGGGGGGATCAAGTTCAGCGGAGACATCGCCAAAGCCCTCACGGCAGGCGCTGACGTGGTGATGCTGGGCAACCTGCTGGCGGGCGTGGAGGAGAGCCCCGGCGAGGTAATCGTCTACCAGGGTGACCGCTACAAGGACTACCGCGGGATGGGCTCTCTGGGTGCCATGAAGTACTTCGGCAGGGACAGGTACGGCCAGGCCGAGGGGGAGAAGCTGGTGCCGGAGGGCGTGGAGGGGCGTGTCCCCTACAAGGGGCCGCTGTCCCAGGTGCTTCATCAGCTGGTGGGTGGTCTCCGATCTGGGATGGGCTACGTGGGTTGTAGGACAGTTGAGGAACTGCAGGAGAATGCCCAGATGGTCCGAATCACGCAGGCCAGCCTGACGGAAAGTCACGTCCACGACATCTTTCTGACTCGCGAGGCGCCCAACTACTCGCGATGAGCGAGTCGATGTGCAGCACTCAACACCAACCATCCAGCACCCTTCTCGGAGGGTGCTGCTGATTCAAGATCATCGCGTCTCAAGCTGGAGAACGGGGGAAGCAGCGAGAGGCCACCACCTCCCCACGGCCGTCTACTTCTCTTGGTCCCCACCAGAGGCTTCATCCGGCTCATCGGATTCTGTCTGCGATTCCGCCTCCCGGAGAACTCGCTCCTGCCGCTCCTTCTTCACCCTCCGCTCGGCAGCCTCCGAGACCAGGGGGGTATAGAACGGCTCCTGTGATTCCCTCCCCTGCGCCATCTCGGAGTCGTCTCCCTCCGCGTCGACCTCGGTCCACGACTCCTGAGGGTATTGCAGATGGCGTTCGTGCGTGTCTTCCTGCCGAACTGGTATCTTGTCTTCTGGCTTCTTGCCCAAGGAAAGATCTCCTCCCGCATGAATCACTGAGAAGCCCGGGTAGGGCAATCGGTACGGTCCATACAGACCGCGACGTGGTGTCAGGCAAAGGACGTGCCCGATGCTCCCCTCCGTTAGCAAGCTTCGCAAAACGTACTAGATTCAGGAAGGACATCCGGCTGAGCATAAGTCGGGCATGAAACTTGTTTATGTTGAGATGAACCACAAGGCATGGGCGCAATCCGCGACCTGAGGTGATGCTACCGATGTTCACGAAAGCGCCGCCAAGTGGCTGGATCTCGAGAAGGAAGATCAGGATGGCATCGTTCCTGCTCTTGATCTTCTCTCCGGGGTACTAGATCTATATTGAGGACGTTGGATGTGAATAGAAGCGCGTAAGGGAGGAGCGCTGGGACAAATGACAGCACTGGGACAAAAGGTCAAAGAACTCCGTGTTTCGAAGGGAATGACGCAACAGAGGTTGGCCGAGAAGGCAGAGGTCAGCCACTCGCTGATCAGCGCGCTGGAGTCCGGCCGCCGCAAGTACGTGTCGGCTCAGGACATCGAGAGACTCGCCAAGGCGCTCGATGTGCCCTCCAACGACCTCTGGCGGCTGGTTCCGGGCGGAAAGAGCGAGCAGCGCTACATTCCGATCACCGGCACCGGCACCAGCGGCATGGCCAAGTCAGCCTGACACAGTGGGCGTCGAATCCGACGGCTGGCCGTCGTCCCCCTAGGCGGCCAGCCAACGGCAAGGGGTAGGTCACCTGCGGCCGAATTCCCGCTCCAACTGGTGGTGGCTGAGCAGGATCGCCGTGGGTCGGCCATGGGAGCAGTGCTGCGTCATATCGGTCTCTTCCAGAGCCTCTACCAGCGATCTCATTTCCTCGAAAGAGAGGACTTGACCAGCCTTCACTGCCCCCCGACAGGAGAGTGCCACCGCGATCCTTTCCCTCCAGTCAGCTTCTGGCTTCTCATCCAGCAGATCGTGCAGCGACTCCTGCAACGCTTTCACGGCCTCGCCCTCTCCCAGTTGACTTGGGATACCCCTTATCAACATTGCCCCATCCCCGAAGGCTTCGATCATGTAACCAAGAACTTCCAGAGCCGACCAGGCTGCCTGAGCCAGCTCCCACTCTCCAGCAGGTAGCTCCAGCAGCACAGGCTCCAACAACAACTGTGTCTTCTCTGGCCTGTCCATACCCCTTCGCAATCTCTCCAGCAACACTCGCTCGTGTGCCGCATGCTGATCGATCAGGTAGACCCCGGCCTCTCCCTCCGCCACGATGTAGCTCTGGGCCACCTGCCCTATGAGCCTCAGGATCGGGATCCGCCTCCGCGAGGTCGTGAACTCCTCAGTTGGTGGCGACGCCGAGGCTACGGGCGCTTCCACCAGACGCGCCATCCCGAAACCTTCTCCGCCATCTTCCTGACGGTTATCCGCACGCGCTATACCGCCAACCTCCTTGCCCCAGGAAGAGTCCGCCGCTA
>DAHXJB010000130.1:0-1529 GCA_027372455.1 Chloroflexota bacterium
ATCCCTCGGCCCTGCACAAACCGACACCGCACCTATCAGCTACCAGAAGGCACGTGCAGCCCACTGGGACGGCGTCGCCCGCCAAATGGACCATTGGACCGGATGGGGAGGCTACTACCATCGGCGGCTAACCGAGATATATCGGTTTCTGGTTGCGCCCGGACAGCGAGTGCTGGAAATCGGCTGCGGCCGCGGAGACTTGCTGGCCGCACTGAATCCATCCCAGGGCGTTGGGGTGGACTTCTCATACGAGATGGTTCAGCGCGCCACTCAGCGGCACCCGGAGTTCCGTTTCCTGCATGCCGATGCCCACGACCTCTCAGACCTGGACGGCGAGTTCGACGTGATCATCCTCTCCGACCTGGTCAACGACCTCTGGGACGTCCAAACCGTGCTGGAACAGCTGTCACGGCTCTCAACCCCGCGGACCCGAGTCATCATCAACTGCTACAGCCGCCTCTGGGAATTGCCGCTGGCTGCCGCGGAGCGGTTGGGCCTGGGCAGGCCAACCCTCTACCAGAACTGGCTCACGGTGGAGGACGTGGCCAACCTCCTGAACCTTGCCGACTTCGAGGTAATCCGGCACTGGCCGGAGGTGCTGCTGCCGCTGCAGATCCCGCTGGTTACCCCACTGGCCAACCGGTGGCTGGCCAAGTTGTGGCCCTTCCGACCGTTGGCACTGACCAATTTCATCGTAGCCCGGCCACGGCCCAAACGCAGCCTGAAGGACGAGGAACCGCTTGTGTCCGTGATCGTTCCGGCACGCAACGAGGCCGGAAACGTCCCACGCATCTTCGAGCGAGTCCCTCAGATGGGCCGCGGAACGGAACTGGTTTTCGTCGAGGGCCACTCCACCGACGACAGCTACGCGGCCATAGAGAAGGCCATCGCGGAACACCCGGAGCAGTGGTGTAGCCTGTTCCGCCAGACGGGTAGGGGCAAGGGGGATGCCGTACGACTCGGCTTCGCCCAGGCCAGAGGGGAACTGCTGATGATCCTCGATGCGGACCTGACGGTGCCCCCCGAGGACCTGCCACGCTTCTACGAGGTGCTAGTCTCGGGAAAGGGAGACTTTGCGAACGGAGTGCGCCTGGTCTATCCCATGGAGAAGCAGGCGATGCGATTCCTGAACCTGCTGGGCAACAAGTTCTTCAGTCTCGCCTTCTCCTGGCTGCTGGGTCAACCCGTCAAAGACACGCTCTGCGGCACCAAGGTGCTCTGGAAGGCCGACTACGAGCGAATCGCCGCCAACAGAGCTTACTTCGGCGAGTTCGATCCTTTCGGCGACTTCGACCTGCTGTTCGGGGCCGCCCGGCTGAACTTGAAGATCGTGGATCTCCCAATTCGATACCGGGAGCGCACCTACGGCACCACCAACATCCAGCGGTGGCGGCACGGTCTCCTGTTGTTGAGGATGGTCCAGTTCGCCGCCAGGCGACTCAAGTTCGTCTAGGCGGCCCCGACACAGCAGGTGTATATTCTTGTGGGGACTCCCCCACGCCCCGCCAAGCGCTGCGCCCTGGACCCGC
>DAHXJB010000145.1:0-2085 GCA_027372455.1 Chloroflexota bacterium
GGAGTCTGATCTCAAGGTATGAGGAGGCGGCTCGGGCGGGACCCTCGCCCTCCCCGGAAATCCTACCTTGGAGGGGCGTGCCTCGCCCTGACCGCCTAACCGACGGTGCTCTTATCCTCGACGGGCACGCCGCACTGCTTCGGGCGCGGCCGTCCGGTGTCCTCGAAGGCGCACGCCTCACTGCAGTAGCTCTTGCCCAGCTTCACCACGGGCTTCCCATCGATGGGCTCGTTGCAGAAAGCGCAACGGATCGCCTGATCCATACAGGTTCTCCTCCAGAGTCGGCAGACGCTGGCGAAACTGTACCACATTGGGAGCCCCGATAAGCGGCTCCCCAAATCGGGTACGATCCGACGGTGGGGGCCGAACGCCCAGGGTCCGCGGACGCTGTCGTCGCTGTGGAACACTTTCCGTGGGTTGCGCGTTACTAGTGTAATACTTCCACGGAGACAGAAAGATGAAGGCTAACTTGACCAAGGGCATGCTGACCCTGTTGCTGATGGGCAGCCTCATCCTGTCGTCTTGCGGGCCGCTGGGTGCGGCGCCAACAAGTCAGCCGACGCTGCTCTCGACCGCGACTCCGACGATGGGGCCCACTTCGACCGCTGCGTCCACGGCGACCCCTGCACCATCGCCCACGATCGCACCATCGCCGTCGCCACGACCCACCTCTACTCCTCTCCCACCCACTGTCCAACCATCGGCTACGCCTCCGGGCGGGTCACTGGTAATGGAGATCGTTGGCGAGAGCACGCAGCACACTTTCATCAAGTCGGGTGAAACGGCCGTGTTGCCCTATTGGCACGAGTACGTCGTTCTCGTGCACTACCCGTATCTGCTCGGATCCACAGAGGGCGGCGGCTTCCAGCCGTACCCGATCAAGGTGGACGTGTCCTCTCCGGACTGGCAAGCCGAGGTCGGCAACTTCCCGAACGGCCAAACGCTCAACCTGCATCTTCTTGGCACCGCCCCTGGTCGGTTCACGGTCACCGTCGGCGCCGGCTCGAAGGTCCAGCCCGTGTGGTTCACCCTGGAGGTACAGCCGCCAGCCTCCACGGCCACTCCGGTTGCCTCCCAGCCGCGGTCGGTGACGCTGGCCGACGATGGCCAGACCATCACGCTTCATGTGGGCGACCGCTTCCTGCTGGACTTGGGTGAGGGCTTCGACTGGCAGGTGAACGTTGCAGACCCCACTATCGTCAGCCGGGTGGTCAACGTGCTCGTCATTCGAGGCGCCCAGGGAATCGACGAGGCGAAGCAGCCAGGCACAACCACCCTAACCGCGACCGGCGACCCTCCATGCCGCAAGGCCCAGCCTCCATGTGGCGCGCCTTCAAGGCTGTTCCGCATCCGGGTAACGGTCTTGTGATCCCCTGCCCAGCCTGGCACGGCTTCTTTATTGGTCCAGGTCCAAGACCTTGGCAACTACCCGGCTTTCTGCCTTGTACGGTACCGCCCCAACTGCTCCAGCAGGCGCTGCCGCTGGGGATCAGCGAGCGCGGCGAACACCCGGGAACTGCCGTTTGCCCACTGCTACTGTGGAAGGCAGTGCTAGCTTTCCAATTGATGGAGCATGAACTGGTTGCCGTCGGGGTCTGAGAAGATGGCCTCCACGCCTCCCCAGAACGCCTGGGTTGGCGCCTGGGAGAACTCCACGCCCTTCGCCTTGAGATCCTCGTAGGTCGCGTGGATGTCGTCCGTCTCGAATGCGATGTTCGTCCACCCACCGACCTTTACGCCAGTCATCCCGGGCAAAGGCTTTGATACCGTCATGCCCGTGTTGCCTCCGGGCGGCACCACCAGCAGGAAACGGCTGTCTCCCCCCATGGGCCGATCCTGGAGCACCTGGAAGCCCAGCTTGTTGACGTAGAAGTCATATGCCCTGTTCTGGTCGCTGATCCAAACCCCGGTGAACTGAATCCGGTTTATCATGGTCGTCGCCCGCGATACTCAGCCCCGAATTGGACCAAAGCCCTATTGACCTCGATATTGCAATCTGCTATACCTTGGCTTGCAAATTGCTATAGGGGCTGGCATGAAGCTCGGCGAGAAGCTGCGCAACCTCCGTTACGTTGAAGGCGACTA
>DAHXJB010000157.1:0-5669 GCA_027372455.1 Chloroflexota bacterium
AGGTGGAGCTGATGGGCTCCCTGATCGATTACAAGGGCAAGATCGCTATTCTCAGCGCGACCACCGATGCCCCAGACCAGAACTTTTGGATCCAGGGCATGAAGGAAGCCCTCAAGGATCCGAAATACAAAAACATGCAGCTGGTGGACATCGTTTACGGGAATGACGATCCTCAAAAGAGCTTGGCCGAGGCAGAAGGTTTGCTGACAAAATACCCGGATCTTCGCGGCATCATCTCGCCGACAACCGTGGGAGTCGCAGCCGCAGCCCAAGCTGTTGAGTCAGCCAAACGGGCCCCTCAGGTGCAGGTAACTGGTCTGGGCACACCGAACCAGATGCGCCGATTCATCAAGAACGGCACTGTCAAGGCCTTCGCCCTCTGGAGCCCCTTTGACGAAGGGTACCTCTCCGGCTATCTGGGCGTGGGTCTCGCCAACAAGACGATCAAACCCGCGCAGGGCACGAAATTCAACGTTCCGAACCTTGGCGAACGCGAGTTCAAAGCCAACAATGTGATCATTACTGGCCCCCCAACGATCTTCAACAAAGACAACATCGATAACTTCAACTTCTAGCGACAACTGTCAGCACTGCCAGAGGAGCGACCGCAAGAGTTCATTTCGCGGTCGCTCCCATGTACAAACAGGAACTATACAACCTGCACTATAGATGCAAAACTGGTAGAGTTCTGTCGTGATATCATCTTCCCACAATAATCATCTGCATCACCTACCGACGCCGCAATATCACAATAATCAGCAGATGGCGCCGGCTTTGGGTCGTCTTGGACGCGATCTCAAGGAGAAGTCTTATTAATGTCATCTCTATCCGAATGGATCGATCGGCTTCAAGAAGTAGGTGAGGGCAGCTGAGGAATGGCCAGTAAATCGCCTACACCTGATGCGCTCACGCCGAAAGTGCGCAGTCGAACCAAGCGAACAGCCACCCTAAAAACGGTTGACAAGGCACTCAACGCTCGTGACTTTCTGGGCGTCTTCGGCGGGCAGGTGGGAATTCGCGAACTGGCGGCCTATCTGGGGACCGACAAGAGCTCGACTCACCGTCTCCTCACGACTCTAGAGCGACATGGCTATGTGGCCCAGGATCCCGTCACGGGGAAGTATCAACTTGGCATGCGAGTATTCGAAGCCGGAGCTGTCGTGCTCAACCAGATGAACTTGCGTGCAGCAGCGCGCCCTCACCTGGAGCAACTTGCACAGGAAACGGGCGAGGTGGTCCACCTGGCCGTGGAGAGTGGCGGCCAATGTGTCTACGTGGACAAGGTTGTGGGGCCTCAAGCCATCCCGATGGCCTCCCAACTCGGATGGCGCAAACCACTCCACTGTACAGGTGTGGGTAAAGCACTGCTGGCTCACCTGCCGGATCACAGAATCGAACAAATACTCCAAACGGAGGATTTCCGGCCGCTCACTCCCAATACGATTACTGACCCTGCGCGGCTGGCTGCAGAACTAGCCGACGTCCGAGCAACTGGCATCGCACACGATCGAGAGGAGATTGAGGTGGGGCTGCGTTGCGTGGCTGCGCCGATTCTAGGGAGTAGCCGGCAAATGGTCGCGGCTATCAGCGTTGCTGGCCCAGCCACCCGCTTCAGTTCGGAGAGACTCCCTGCCCTTGTCAAGTTGGTGCGCGATGCGGCAGATGCCATCTCGCGCAGCCTCGTTTTCGCCTTGGGTCAGCCACAACCGATCAGCACCGGCCGGCGAACGGCAGGGCGTTCTAAGTCGAGTCAACCGCTCGAGTTGTAGCCAACCGCAGCCCGCTGCTGCTCCCTGCACAGCCAGGGGCATGTCCCCGGCCGTATCCCCTCTTGGCTTCCCGACCCGGCCCCAAACTGCCCGCAAAGCAGGGGGAGTACACTCGCGCCACCCGTCATCGGACGGGGTGGATGGACACCACGAGCGGTCGGAGCAGCGTGTACGTAAGGTATGACGTATTACCATCATACCCGCCCTTGACATCGTCAATGAAGGGTGTATCCTATCCGCCACGCTGTGCCACGGTGACCCGGGATATGCCGCCCCGGTCCGCCACCCCCACGGCACGCGATCCTCAGAAATCTGTAAAGGGAAAGGACAAGCATGGCGAACCTCAAGCGCGTAGTCTCGATCGTCCTAGCATCGTCGCTAGTAGTTGCAGCGGCGACCGCCTGCAGCAGCAGCGCAGCCCCGGCCGCGGGCACAACCAAGGCGCCGGCAAAGCCTGCTGCAGCCTCGACCAGTGCCCCAGCGTCTCAACCCGCGGCCTCCAGTGGCCAGATCAACATCGGCTTCACACCGCCAGTCACCGGCGCCTCAGCGGCAGAGGGCGCCCTACAGATCAAGGCGATCAAACTGGCAGTCAAGCAGATCAACGACGCGGGTGGTGTCCTCGGCAAGAAGATCAACCTGATCATGGAGGACAATCAGTCCACCAACCCCGGCGCCTTAGCGGCACTGCAGAAAGCCGTCGAGCAAGACAAGGTCGTGGCCGTGATCGGCTCGGTGAAGAGCACTCAGGTACAGGCCGTGTCCGATGCCGTCAAGCAGTACGGCATCCCCTACATCCTGGGCGGCACAAACGCCAACTTGACCAAGACGGGCAATCCCTGGCTATTCCGCGTGCGGGCCGACGACTCCATCGCGGCCGCGGCCATGGTCCAGTACATCAAGGACGACATGAAGGTGACCAAGATCGGCATCCTTCACGACTCCGACGCCTTCGGTACCGGCGGCGCCGATCTGGTGGAGCAGTACGCCAAGCAAGACGGCCTCACCGTCGTCAAGAACGAGAAGTACACCACCAAGGACAAGGACTTCACCGCTCAACTGCTCTCCCTGAAGACCGCCGGCGCCGAGGTCATGGTGGTCTACGCTACCAACCCCGAGGACGCGGCCGTCATCCAGCGGCAGTACGTGCAGTTGGGTAAGCCCTTCAAGTACATCGGGTCCCCCTCCAGCGGCATGAGGGACGCCCTGAACCTTTCCAAGGAGAACTCCGTGGGGTTGATCGCCGTTGCCGACCTCGTCCCCGGCGCCACCGCGGAGAGCAAGAAGTACGCTGAGGACTACCAGAAGGAGTACAACGAGCCCTTCGACGCCTCCTCCGCCTGGACCTACGATGGGATGAACATCCTGGCAAACGCCATCAAGAAGGCTGGCAGCACCGATCCGTCGAAGATCAGGGAGGCCATCCTGGCCACCCAGGGCTACAAGGGGGTTCTTGGGACCTTCTCCTTCACCCCGAACGGCGACGGCCTCCACGAGGTCAGTGTTGTCCAGATCCAGCCCAACGCTTGGGCCTCTTCTGATGCGTGGAAGCTGCTGAAAGTCGTCAATGTGCCGGTCAAGCAGTAGCGTACTGAAGAGTCCTGAGCTCGAATCTCAGTTGTGCGGGTAAGCGGCTTTCCCTGGCCCCGGCCCTAGCGCCGGGGCCAGGAGTCCACTGGAGGCTCATGAATGGATCTTTCCACCAATCTGCAGATGTTGACTGCCGGGCTGGCCATGGGCTCCATCTACGCCCTGGTTGCCCTGGGCTTCGTCTTGATCTACAACGCCGTGGGCGTCGTCAACTTTGCCCAGGGCGAGTTCGTAATGGTGCCCGCTTTCGTCACCGTCTGGCTTCTCCAGATGCTGAAGCTCCCCTTCGGGTTGGTCTACGTGATGACCCTTCTGTTCATGGGGCTCTTCGGGATCGTCTTTCAGCGCATCGCTTACTACCCACTCCGAAATCGGTCCTTCTTGCCGGTGGTCATCAGCACCATCGGCGTCTCGGTATTTCTGCGTAATGGCGCTCAGATCACCTTCGGCGCCGAGCCGGAGTTGATGCCCAGGCCCACCCCATCCACCGTTCTCAACATCGGGGGTGTCTTCATCGATCCCCAGTACGTCGTCATTGTGGCGGTGACCCTGGCGCTGCTCGTTCTCCAGTACTATTTCTTCGACAAGACATCCCTGGGCAAGAAGATGTTGGCCACCGCTCAGGACAAAGATATGGCCAGGCTGCTCGGCATTCCGGTCGCCACTATGATCGCCATCACCTTCATCTACAGCTCCATGCTGGGGGGGATAGCCGGCATATTGATCGGCCCCATCTTCTACGTCACCAAGGAAATGGGCGCCATGCTGGGCCTCAAGGCCTTCTGCGCCACCATCGTCGGTGGCTTCGGCAGTGTCCCGGGCGCCATCCTGGGTGGGCTCTTCCTGGGTATCGTGGAGGTCTTCGGCTCCTTCTACATCTCCAGCGGGTACAGGGACGCCTTCGCCTTCATCATCCTGATCCTGGTGCTGCTGTTCCGGCCCCAGGGCTTCTTCGGCGAGAAGATCGCCGAGAAGGCGTAGAGGAGGCAATGAGATGAGTTCGCGAACCGCGAAACCCCTCTTGATCGCCCTGCTGGTGGTGGCTGTGGCTCTGTTCCCCACGGTCGTGACCAGCGATTACTGGCTCAACCTGGCGAACCTGGCCATCAGCTTAGCCGTCGCCTGCCTGGGACTGAATATCGTCCTGGGTTACACGGGACAGCTCTCCCTGGCTCAGGCCGCTTTCTGGGGTGTTGGCGCCTATACCTCCGCCATCCTCACCACCAAACTGGGGTTCAACGTCTGGTTGGCCATGCCCGCCGCCTTCGTCGTAGCCGCCCTGTTTGGGGTGTTACTGGGAATCCCAACCCTGAAGCTGTCGGGCCACTACCTGGCCATGGCCACCATCGGTTTCGGGATCATCGTCCAGCTGATACTGATCAACACCACGTGGCTCACCAACGGCTCCGACGGCATCTCCGGCATCCCTGCCCCCTGGCTGGGACCAATCCACCTGGACGACCCCACCAGCTTCTTCTACCTTGCGGCCATCTCGGTAATACTACTCACCTGGGCCACCATACGCCTCAAGGGATCCAGGATTGGCCGAGCCCTCCAGGCCGTTCGCGAGAACGAGATGGCCGCCGAGACCATGGGGATCGATACCACCTTCTTCAAGGTGATGGCCTTCGCCCTCTCAGCCGCCTACGCGGGCTTCGCGGGCAGTCTTTTCGCCTTCAGTGGATCACACTACATCAGCCCCGACACCTTCTCGTTCGACGAGTCGGTGGTGCTGCTGGCCATGGCGGTGTTGGGCGGCAACGGCTCCGCCGTCGGAGCCGTCGTCGGAGCAACCCTTCTCACTATGATCCCCGAGGTGCTCCGCTTCCTCAAGGACTCCTACATGATGTTCTACGCCGCGGCCATCATCGCTATCATGGTGTTCATGCCCGGCGGTATCGCAGGTCTCGTCTACGAGCTATCCATAAGCCAGCGACTGAGGGAGTGGTGGGCGGCCGGAAGTGCGGCCGGCCGGCAGATCGCCGCCAGCAGGACCAGTGGTCAAACCTTCACCCAGAGCACCCCACCGGCTGCCGGTGGGTCTGGTTTGGATGGGCAATTCCTCACCATCAAGGGACTGGCCAAGCACTTCGGTGGTCTGAAGGCCGTGGACAACGTGGACATCGAGGTGCGCAAGGGTCAGATCGTCGCTCTTATAGGCCCCAACGGCTCCGGCAAGACCACCACCCTCAACATGCTGAGTGGCCTCTACGTCCCAACGACCGGCCAGATCCGTTTCGATGGCAACGAGATTGCCGGCAAGCGTCCCCACACCATCACCACTGCCGGCGTTGCCAGAACCTTCCAGAA
>DAHXJB010000165.1:0-2688 GCA_027372455.1 Chloroflexota bacterium
GGGTGGAGAGTATTCGAGACTATCTCCGAGACCTGGGGCACTTACGAGAGCCCTGCAGACAATCGGCTTGTAGCATGGGGTTCAACAATTGTCAAGATCGTCCTGTCACGTGTCACTGCTCAGGGAAAATGTCCGGACAAAAGGGATTGACAACAAAAAGGCAACCGTGCTAAACTGCAACTATGTTGCACGATATGCAACACTAATGCAGCTGGACGCACGGGCTAGCCATCAACACGAGGAAGGCTGCACATGGATAAGGCTCCAGACTCTTCCGTGCAATCTGTGCAGAAGGCCATTTCCATCCTGAAGGCGTTCTCCATTCAAGAGCCAGAGTTGGGAGTGAACGAGCTGAGCCGACGGGTGGGTCTCCACAAGAGTACGGTTTCCCGCCTTCTCTCCACTCTGGAGCATGCGGCACTGGTCGAGCGCAATCCGGTGACCGACAAGTTCTGCCTAGGCGTCGGGTTGATTCCGCTGGCTGGCTTGGTCATCAGTCATGCGGATGTGCGCCGGGCGGCGCGTGCTCCCCTCCGATGGCTGGCTGAGACCACCGAGGAGACCATCAACCTGGCGGTACTGGATGGCGAACAGGTCATCAACGTGGAGCAGATACCCAGTTCCCGTCTGGTCAAGAATATCGGCTGGGTGGGCAGACGTTCTCCTCTGCACTGCACCTCCACCGGCAAGGTGCTGTTGGCCCACATGCCCGAAGGCAAGGTGGACAGCGTGCTGGCAGGACCTCTTACCAGCTTCACTCCCAGCACCATCACCGATCCGATTCGGCTACGCGAAGAACTGACGAAGATCCGTGATGGGGGCTTTGCGGTGGGGCATGAGGAGTTGGAGGAGGGACTGAATGCGGTGGCAGCCCCCGTCAGGGACTACGAGGGACGGGTGGTTGCCGCGGTGAGCGTATCCGGGCCCTCCTATCGGGTTTCCCCAGACAGATTCCCTGCGTTGTCCGGCCTGGCCAAGGAGGCCGCGAACCGAATCGCCTCGCAGCTTGGGTACGCCGCTAGACAGCCTTAGACGGGCGGGTGGGTTCGATGATTGAGTTCCAGGACGTGACCAAGGTTTACCCTGGAAGTGTCGTGGCCCTGGACGGGGTGAGCTTCACCGTCGGCGAGGGAGAGCTGGTGGTGCTGATCGGCCCCAGCGGGTGTGGCAAGACTACGGCTCTCAAGACGGTCAACCGTCTTGTGGATCCGACCGGAGGCCGGGTGCTCGTTGATGGACAGGACATAGCCCGGATGGATCCGGTGCAGCTGCGCAGGGGTATTGGCTACGTAATCCAGCAGATCGGTCTCTTCCCCCACATGACTATCGCCGAGAACGTAGCCCTGGTGCCGCGGCTGAAGGAGTGGCCCGTAAGTCGGCGTCGAGCTCGCGTGGAGGAGTTGCTGGATCTGGTGGGGCTACCGCCGGCCACTTTCCGAGATCGTTATCCGCGGGAGCTCAGCGGTGGCCAGCAGCAACGTGTGGGCGTTGCGCGCGCCCTGGCCGGCGATCCGGCCATAGTGCTCATGGATGAACCCTTTGGCGCCGTAGATCCCATGATCCGCCGGCAACTCCAGGAGGAGATGCGCAAGATCCAGGCAACCATCAGGAAGACCATCCTCTTCGTTACCCACGACATAAGCGAAGCCTTCCTGCTGGGCGATCGCATCGGCATAATGAAAGGCGGCCATCTGCTACAGATGGCCGCCCCCGAGCTGCTGCTACGTCAGCCCGCCGACGGTTTTGTGGCGGACTTTGTCGGCAGGGATGGAATGTGGCGCAAGCTCGACTACCTGCGGGTGCAGGACGTTTCCCTTCCGGCGCCCTGCAGCGGCTCTTCGGATTGGACGCCTGCGATGTTGGCGGCTGTGCCCAACCTGCCGGAGACGATGCTGCTCAAGGATGCCCTGCCACTCATCGCCGGAGAACGGGCAACAGAGTTGCCCGTGGTGGACGAGGCAGGGCGGCTCACAGGTGTAGTATCCCACAGCAGCCTGACCGCCCTCTTCTCAGAGCTAGTCCACCGCTCATTTCCTTCAAACCCACCAGGAGACTGACTCTCTTGCAGATACGCCGTCCCTTCAGTCGGTTACTACAGGGCTGACGCCGCTCCATTGAGGGGGGCGGTTGAGGGAACAGAGAGGTAGCAGATGGGCTACATCCTTTCCCACGCCGACCAGGTCCTGGTTCTGACGATGGAGCACCTGCAGGTTACGGCTGTGGCCGTTATCCTGGCGGTGGTCGTGGGCGTGCCCCTCGGCATCCTGGTTACCCGATTGCGGTGGCTCTATCCGCTCGTCCTGGGCACAGCCGGCGTGCTCTACACCATTCCAAGCCTCGCCCTTTTCGCGTTCCTCATCCCCTTCCTGGGTTTGGGCGTCAAACCGACGATTCTCGCTCTGATCCTCTATTCTCAGCTTTCCATCGTTCGCAACACCGCAGTCGGCATCAATACAGTCGACCGGGCCATCGTTGAGGCAGCCCGAGGGATGGCATGACCAATGGGCAGATCCTCAGGATGGTGCAACTGCCGCTGGCCCTACCCATAGTCATGGCTGGAGTGCGGACCATTACGGTCATGGATATCGGCGTTGCCACCATCGCCGCATACATCGGTGCAGGAGGGCTGGGAGTGCTCATATTTCGCGGGATTGCCAGCCTGTACCCTGAGCAGATCATTGCCGGGGC
>DAHXJB010000392.1:0-2207 GCA_027372455.1 Chloroflexota bacterium
TCAGGCTTGTCGAACCCCACCCCCTCCCCTCCCCGTTGCGGGGAGGGGAGAGGGGTGGGGTCTGAGAAGTGCTGTTGGCGAACCGCCCCTCAGATCCGGTAGGTCTCGAAAAGCCTCTTGTCCGCCTCGCCGAGGACGTCGGCGAAGACTTCCACATAGGGCTCTAGGCCGGAGTTCTTCAACTGCTTCTTCAACAGCTCGTCTAGCTGAAAGAGGCCGGCGGCGTTCAGCATGTGCACGGTGATACGGATTGGCTTTGTCTCCCCCTCCTCGATCTCGAGGCTGTCTATCGCCGCGGCCGATACCGAGTGGATATTCATGTGGCCCGCCTCGAAGGCGATTCGGCTTCGGCCTTTCGCCATATCCAGCGCATCCCCAAGCCGTACCGTCCCCGCCTCGAGGGTCAGCGGACGGCCATCGCTGCGGTGGTTCAGGATTGCATGCAGCACCTCGGAGACCACGACCCTCCGGGGCGCCGCCGGATAGATCCCATCCAACAGCTCCAGCGCCTTGTGGTGAGCGATGAAAAGCCCCATCTCCTCGTGGTTGACACGATCGATTGACATTCCAACGTCGTGGAGCAGGGAGGCGAGGACGACCACCACCTCGGCATCCTCGTTGGTTAACTGGTGGTTCTTGACCACGTTGGGAACCAGACCCGAGGCCATCAACATGCGGAGCAGCCGCAGTGCGATGTTGACCACGATCTGCATGTGGATGGGACCGTGGTCGCTCATCCCCAATCGATCGACCGCATTGATGTTCTGGCACCGCCACAGGGTGTGCAGATCCTCATCGGCGTTGATGCGAGCCAGCAACTGCTGCAGGATGGGGTTGTGCTTCGCGGGCAGCCGGATCATCTCCGAGGGATGGAGGGGCTCGGTGCCCACATGCGTGGACTCGTGTTCGGGCAGCGGAAAACCCTCCACCCTTCGAATATCGGGTTCTGGTACCTTCTGCTCAGACATGTCCGCTCCTCCTGCTTCGTGCTGACTCACCGGGAACTGCACCCCATAGGCTACGCCTCCGACAACAGCTGGTGCAAGGGCTCCAAATCGTTAACCTAACGTTAACATGCCGTTGAGAAGCCGTTAAAGCGCACCGGCTAACATTCCCCTCGAAGACAAGATGTGAAGACAGCTTGAGAGACAAAGGAGATGGAAGAAAACCATGCCAAGAGGATCGAGAGCGCGTGCGGGCTCGATAACGGTGTCCACCAAGTGGTGGAAGGCCTTGCTGGCCGGAGCCTTCGCTATGCTGTTGGTGGGTGCCGCGGCGTGCAGCGGCGGAGCAGCCCCAGTATCGGCCCCATCCAAGTCGGACTCATCGGCTCAATCGTCCACCGCCCCCTCGGGATCCAATGGATCCGCCAAGGAGTTGACCGCGGCCGGGGCCACCTTCCCCTACCCGCTCTACTCCAAATGGTTCGAGGTCTACAGCCAGAAGACCGGGGTCAAGATCAACTACCAGGCCGTCGGGTCGGGCGCTGGGATCCAACAGATGACGGCCCACACCGTGGACTTCGGGGCCAGCGATGCCCCCCTAACCGACGATCAGCTGAAGGCGGCACCGGGTATCCTGCACATTCCGACGGTAGCCGGCGCTGTGGCGATCAGCTACAACGTCTCCGGCGTGGACTCAGGCCTCAAGATCACCCCGGACGTGCTCGCCGGCATCTACCTCGGCACCATCAAGAAGTGGAACGATCCCAAGCTCACCGCCCTCAACCCCGGCGTCAAGCTGCCCGACCAGGATATCGCCGTGGTGCATAGGTCCGACGGCAGCGGCACCACCAACATCTTCACCGGCTACCTGAGCAGCGTGAGCCCCGAGTGGAAGAGCAAGGTGGGGCAGAGCACCTCGGTCAACTGGCCCGTCGGGCTGGGTGGCAAGGGGAACCCCGGCGTAGCCGGGTTGGTCAAGCAGACACCCGGCGCTCTGGGCTACGTGGAGCTTGCCTACGTGATCCAGAATAAGCTGCCATACTGCCTCTTGCAGAACCAGGCGGGCCAGTTCGTGGCACCCACCATCGCCTCCACCGAGGCGGACGCGCAAGCCGCCTTCTCCCAGACTCCAATCCCGGATGACCTGAGGATCTCCATAGTCAATGCTCCCGGTAAGGACTCCTATCCGATCGCGGGCTACACCTACCTGCTGGTGGACCAGGTGCAGAAGAACCAGGCCACCGGCAAGGCCGTGGTGGACTA
>DAHXJB010000176.1:0-3113 GCA_027372455.1 Chloroflexota bacterium
TCTGTTGGACTTCGCCTGCGAACTGGTTGCCACGCCCAGCATAAATCCCCCTGGAGACGAGCGAGCGGTGGCGCGGCTTCTGATCGGCCACATGGCTCGGTTGGGACTGGTGGGCGCCGAAATCAAGGCCAAGAAGCCGGAGCGGCCCAATGTGCTGTTCCGGCTGCCGGGCAAGGAAGGCAGCCCGGTGCTGATGTACAACGGCCATCTGGATACCAAACCGATAGGGGAGAGGGGCCGGTGGCAGACCGATCCCCTGCGGGGAACAGTGATCGACGGCCGGCTGTACGGTGTGGGGATAGGCGACGTAAAGGGAGGTCTGGCGGCGATGGTATACGCCGTGGCGGCGCTGCGAGCGGTAGGTGCGCCTCTGGTCGGGGATCTGCTGCTGGTGTTCAGCGCCGACGAGGAGGCCGGCAGCGCCTTCGGTGCGCAGTATCTTGTGGAGGAGGGGCTGGTCCAGGCCGACGCCGCCCTGCTCGTGGAACCGGCCGGCATCCAGCAGGAGTGGGAAAGCCTTCACCTGGTATCGCGGGGCAATAGCTGCTTCCGCACGAAGGTCTACGGGACTCAGATGCACAGCAGCATCTCCGATCGACTTCCGGGGGTCAACGCCAGCGTCAAGATGGCCTACGTGCTGTGGCGGATGGCGCGAGATCTACGTTCCCGGCTTAGATATCCGCCCCACCCCCTGTGTCCCCAGGGGCCTACGGTGAATGTGGGCGTTACAGTGAAGGGTGGAGTGTTCTACGGGGTCTATCCCGGCTGCGCAGAGTTTGGCACCGACATCCGCGTCCTGCCGGGGATGACATGGGAACAGCTTCGCGAGGACGTGGAGGGGTTCGTCGAAGAGTTGCGTCGGGAGGATCCCGAGTTGAGGGTCGAGATAGAATTCGAACCGGATCCCCTGCGCTGGATTGAGCCGAGCGAGATCTCGCCCGAGGCCCCTGTCGTGCAGGCCGTGCTCGGCGCTGCCGAGCGCGTGCTGGGAAACCGGCCGGCCCTGAGCGGGTATCCAGCCACGACCGACGCTCCGGTGTTCCAGTTGCGGGGTGGCATCCCCACCATTGCGGCTTTTGGGCCCGGCCGGATACCGCTGGCCCACAGTCCAAACGAACAGATCACGGTGGCGAGCCTGCTGCAGGCGGCTAAGATCTACGCTCTGGCGGCGCTGACATTCCTGGCTCCGCCGGATCCGAGCAGGTCGTCCTTTTCTCAGCCGCATTCTCAATAGAGAAAGGTTTGTAGGAGTCTTCAACGTCTTGAACGTTCTGACCCTCGGTGCTCTGTCGGCAATTGTCAGCATCATGCAGCCCCACCTTTCCGTGGAGACGCGTCGTTGCGGGAGCAGGTCGGTGTGGCCGTCACGGAGGGAGAATTGGTCAGTGAGGGCTGGCTCCAAGTGAGAGGAGGTTTGCCCATGAAGAGGACCCAATGACATCACCCAAGCAGAAACCTCGTATTCGCCGTTGGCAGCCATGCCTTGTGCGAGTACGAGAATCGTGGTCTTCCCATCAAGTCACGTCAGCGAGAAGCCTTCCTGAAGCTGTGCATGGCGCGGTGCCTTGGTGGTCCAGGGCTGGAGAATGTGTCACTGCAGAAATCTCAGCAAGTCTAGCTTTGCCACAAGGTTGACCCGGGATGTGGCCAACCTGTGGAGAAAAGACACGGAGGAATCGATGACAGCACATGTCGACCGCAAATGGCGCAACTATCTGGGGCTGTTCTTTCCGGTCCTGGTCGCTCTGGCCTTGATCAGCATGGCTTGTTCCCAAGCCTCCACTCCTTCCCCCACAGCAGCTCCTGCTGCCCCCGCAGCGGCTCCCACAAAAGCAGCTGCGGCTGCTGCACCCGCGAAGAAGACGAAGGGGTATACCATCGGTTGGGCTGACATCTATCTGACTCCCACCTGGATGCAGGAGACCTTGCAGATGATCCAGGCGGAAGCAGATAAGTTCAGCAAGGACGGGACAATCTCCAAGTTCCAGGTTTTCAACGCGAATGGCGACACCACCCAACAGATTGCTCAGATCCAGGCCATGATCGACCAGGGCTACGACGCCATCATCGTGGACGCTGGGTCCTCGACCGCGCTCAATCCAGTGCTTGAGCAGGCAGTGAGCAAGGGCATAGTGGTAACCAACTTCGATAGCTTGGTCAACACCAACAAAGTGATCCGCATTGACACTGACCAGCGACAGTGGGGGGTGGTCACTGCCCAGTGGCTCATGGACAAGATTGGCGGTAAAGGGAAGATCATCGCTATCAACGGCCCGGCAGGGGTCTCCGTCAGCGAGGATCGCTGGGCAGGAGCCGATAGCGTGATCAAGAAGTATCCGAACGTCGAGGTAGTGGCAAACCTGCACAGCGAGTACAATCTCGCGCCCGCACAGCAGGCTTGCTCCTCCGCCATTGCAGCTCACCCGGATATCGTGGGCGTGTACTCCCAGGGTGGGGCGCTCTCGGATGGGTGCCTGAAGGCGCTCATCCAGTCCGGCAGCAAATTGGTTCCCATACCGGGTGAGAACTTCAACGGCTTCTTGAAGGACTGGTCTGACAACCGCAAGAACGGCTTTTCATCGATTGCTCCGGCCCAGCCCAACTACCTGGCGGTGATCGCTTTGGACGCGGCTGTATACAAGCTGCAGGGTAAGCAGGTGGCACAGTATGTCAACGTGCCCTTGCCGCTAATCACCGATGACAACCTGAGTCAGTATGTTCCAAACGACTTCGCGAACGACTGGTACCCGGTGAAGCCACTCTCCCAGGATGTAATCGACAAACTGATCTCTACTGGAGGCGAGCCCGTGAAGCAGCAGTAGGTTGAGTTCAGGACCGGCTTCGGCTCTTCCTGTCCTCCAACGGCCAGGTCGCTTCCGACCGGGTCGCTAGGATTTCGGGAGTGTGGCGTCCTGCGCTACCGGAAACCGGCGATCGAGCTGGTTTCCGGTAGCCGCGCCGGCCAATGGCATGCGTAACCACTCGACGAGGGAAACTGAATGGCAGAGAAAGCGATATTGCTCCGAGCGGACCAGTTGTCCAAGTCGTTTTCAGGCAACAAAGTGTTGAAGGAGGTCAGTCTCGACGTCCGTGAGGGGGAGGTTCTCGCCCTG
>DAHXJB010000179.1:0-3656 GCA_027372455.1 Chloroflexota bacterium
GCTGTTGGAAGGTAGGGTTGCCATAGTCACTGGGGCCAGCACCCGGCGGGGCATCGGTCGGGCGGCAGCGATAGCGATGGCACGGGAAGGCGCAGCTGTCGTCATAGCCGACCTGAATCTGACGGGAGCGGAAGGGACTGCGGCGGAGGTGCGCGATCTGGGGCAACGCGCATTGGCCATTGCGGTGGATGTCACCAGCGAGGAACAGACGCGGTGGATGGCAGACCGGACAAGGGAGTCCTTCGGGCGCATCGATATATTGGCTAACTGTGCGGGCATTACCAGACCCACACCGGTGACGGATATCAGCGTGGAAGAGTGGGATCTGATCATGAACGTGGATCTGAAGGGCGTCTTTCTCTGTACCCGAGCCGTCCTTCCGGCGATGATAGAGCAGCGCTACGGTCGCATCGTATCTATCTCCTCCGTCTCCGGGAAGCAGGGGGGTGGCGTCTTCGGGAGCGCGCATTACTGTGCCGCCAAAGCTGGTGTGGCAGGCTTCATGAAGGCGGTTGCCAAGCAGATGGCGCGCCACGGGATCACCGCCAATGCCGTGGCCCCCGGTCTCATCGACACGGATATCACGGCCGGCCTTGTTGACGAGGTGACTCGCGGCGGCCTTATCGAGCAGTCTCGCCAGAACATCCTGCTGGGCCGCCTGGGCCGTGCCGAGGAGGTGGCTGATGCGCTGGTCTTCCTGGCTTCTGATAGAGCGAGCTACATCACCGGTGAAGAACTGGACGTCAACGGTGGACTGCACATCGATTGAGGAGTAGCTTGCGGCCGATTCGTGAGATGCCCTGATCATGGGCTGCGCTTGCAGAATGTGAGCGGAGTCCAGCAACTCAACGAGAAGTACGAGACTTGAGGCCGAAGGAGGAGCGGACATGGTTGAGAGCGGCTTCCCCAAGGGGTACGCTGGGAAGTTCCTGCGGGTGGATCTGACCACCGGGAAGCTCTCCGAGGAGAGATGGGACGCAGCCAACCTAAGGAAATGGTTGGGTGGCAGCGGCGTTGGAACCAAGATCCTGTACGATGAGGTTGGGCCCTCCATTCAATGGTCAGATCCGGGGAACCGCTTGATCATGGCCACCGGTCCCCTGGCTGGAACCACAGTGATGGGCACGGGCACAGTGTCCTTCGTGACGAGAGGGGCACTGACCGGCGGTGCGACGACGAGCCAGGCCAACGGCTTTATGGGTGCCTACATGAAGTTTGCCGGCTTCGACGCCGTGATCGTGCAGGGACAGTCCCCGAAGTGGGTGTATCTGTATCTGCACGATGGCATGGCCGAGTTGAAGGACGCGGAGCATCTGCTGGGGCTGGACACCTACGACGTGCAGGAGCGGATCACCGAGGAGCTGGGTAAGAAGGCACGGCAGCTGAGCGTCCTGGGTGTCGGACCTGCCGGGGAGCATGTGGTGCGGTTCGCGGCCATAGCCGGGGACAGGGGGCACGTGGCGGGGCACAACGGTACGGGGGCCGTGATGGGCTCCAAGCGGCTGAAGGCGTTTGTCGCGGAGAGGGGGCCACGCTTCCCGATCCACGACGAGAAGGCGCTGAAGGAGCGGGCCAGGAAGATCATCGATGAGATCCTGGCCGACCCGACGGCCCGCAGCACCTATGAGTGGGGTACCATGAACTTCTTCCCCGGAATGGAAAAGACCGGCGTCCTACCCGTAAAGAACTATACCACCAACCTCTTCCCCGAGACGGCCAGATTCACGCGACCCGAGTACCAGCAGGAATTCGAGATGGAGCGCACGCCCTGCTGGGCCTGTCGGACCAAGCACCTGCACGAGATCACGATCAAGGAGGGCAAGTACGCCGGTTTCAAGGGCGAGGAGCCGGAGTACGAGCAGTGGGCGGCGTGGGGTCCGCAGATCGGGAACACTGATCCTGCTGCCGCCGCCGTGCTGGCCATCGAGGTTGATCGTCTCGGTTTCGACACGAACGAGGCCGGCTGGCTGATCGGCTGGGTGATCGAGTGCTACGAGAAGGGTATCCTGACCAGGGAAGACACCGGCGGCCTGGAGATGACCTGGGGCAACGTGGAGGCGATCAGGGCAATGCTGCGGAAGATCGCTAACCGCGAGGGGATCGGCGACCTGCTAGCCGAGGGGGTGAAGCGGGCCTCCGAGAGGCTGGGGCGCGGCTCCCAGGATCTGGCTGTCTACAACCTCAAGGGCAACTCTCCTCGAGGACACGACCATCGATCCAGATGGATCGAGATGGTGGACACCTGCATCGCCGATACCGGCACCATGGAGGTTGGTCCGGCATGGCTTCCCCAGGAGCAGGGAGCCAAGGCGAACCCAGACCTCCACAACTGGGAGGACATCGCGGAGCAGTTAGGTAAGCACAACGGACGGATGATGTTCGAGGACAGCCTGGGGATCTGCCGCTTCACCAGCCGAACGACAATGGAGGGACTGGGAAAGGCGATAGAGGCGGCGACGGGATGGGAGGGTTTCAAGGGTGTTGAGGCTCTGGCAGTGGGACGGCGGGTCAGCAACCTGTTGCGGGTCTTTAACCTCCGCTGTGGTCTCACGCCTGAGTTGGAGCGGCCCTCCAAGAGGTACGGGTCGACCCCGGTGGACGGACCGATGGCCGGTAGGAGCATCCTGGAGCATTGGGACGACATGCGCCGGGAGTACTACGCCCTCATGGGATGGGACTTCGAGAGCGGGCGACCGCTGCCGAATACTCTTCGGGAGTTGGGGCTGGCCGAGGTGATCTCGGATGCCTGGGGCGAGAACGCGGGATAGGGTGGACGATGCTTGACCGGTCGGCGTTGCCAATGGTGATCGAACGATGCGCGTGAACGTGGAGATTCTCCCCTGGCTAAGCGGCACCATGAGACCCGGGACCACCGGCACCCTTCGCTTCGAGCATCAGTTGGCAGGCAGCAGTTTTGGCGACCTGCTGGACGAGTTGGCCACGGTCGATCCGACCTTCGAGGCATTGATCTACGATCGAGAGACGAGGGAACTCCGTTATCCGGTCCGGGCAATAGTCAATCAGCAGTTGCTGGAGTTCCTGCAGGGGCCCGAGACGAAGCTTTCCGAGGGCGATATGGTCGCCTTCATGGCGGCCTACACCGGCGGATGACCACCCGAGGTCGGTTCGGGAATGGTGGACAAGAAGCTGGCCCCGATGAACCGCGTTCACGGTTCATCGGGGCCAGTCTCTACCGCTTTCCGTTGGCCATTCCCAGGAACAGTTCGTGGAAACGCGGGTCGTCGGTCAGTTCAGGGTGGAAGGCGGTGGCCAGCAGCTTTCCCTGGCGAGCGGCGACTATCCTGCCATCCGGCAATCGAGAAAGCACTTCGACGCCCTCGCCGGCGCTCTCGACGATCGGCGCCCGGATGAAGATCGCCCGGAAGGAACCACCCAGAGCGGGCACCGGCAGGTCGGCCTCGAAGCTCTCGACCTGCCGTCCGAAGGCGTTGCGGATCACCTTGAGATCCATCAGGTCGAGGCTGTGCACTCGCGCGTCGGCCACCCCTTTGGAGAGCATGATCATCCCCGCGCAGGTGCCCCAGATCGGGAGACCAAGCTTGGCTGCCTCCAGCAAGGGCTGTCTCAAGCCGAAGCTGTCCATCAGCAGGCTGATTGTGGTGCTTTCCCCGCCCGGAATTATCAGTCCATCCAGC